>DATEDE010000242.1:0-11785 GCA_035286545.1 Actinomycetota bacterium
GAGGGTCCGCAGACGCTGTCCGTCCTGCACCTGTCCGACCTGCACTTCGTCCGCGAGGACCGGCGCAAGGCCGAGTTCCTCGCGTCGCTGCCGCCCGCCGACGTGACCGTCGTCACAGGGGACTTCCTGGCCGAACCCGAAGCGGTGGAGACCACGGTCGAGGCCGTGCGCGCAACCAGGGGACGTCTCGCCTCGTGGTTCGTCCTCGGCTCGAACGACTACTACGTGCCGAGGCCCATGAACCCGCTCGCCTACTTCCGATCGCACGCCCTTCGGACCGGCAGGCGCGCCCGCCGGGGACGGGCCGGCGATCTCCGCACGCTGCTGCAAGACGACGGATGGCGCGATCTGACGAACGTACGCGGCGACGTGGATCTGGACGGCCTCCCCGTCGAGCTGCTCGGTCTGGACGACGCCCACATCTGGCGGGCCGATCTCCGGCTGGCCCCCCGCCGCGCCCCAGAACGGTTCGGGCTCGCGGTCATGCACTCGCCCGACTCGGTCCCGGAGGCCGTCGCATGCGGCTATCGGCTGGTGGTCGCGGGCCACACGCATGGTGGGCAGGTGAGGGTGCCCCTCGTCGGCGCGCTCGTCACGAACTCGGACCTGCCCCGGCGCCTCGTGTCGGGAGCGATCCGGTTCGGCGACACCGTGGTGCACGTCTCACCGGGCCTGGGGACCAGCAAGTACGCGCCGTTCCGTTTCCTGTGCCGGCCTGAGGCAACGCTCCTCGAACTGCGAAGGACCCCAGCCGAGGGGGGCCCGTCGCGGACGAACGACCGGGCGGCTCAGCCGCAGTAGTAGCAGTACCCCTCGGTATCGATCCCGTTCCACGGGGGCACGACGACCCGACGCTGCCCGGGTCTTCCCTTGATGCGGATCAGGCGATCCTCCACGTTGTTGTCGCTCGAGGTCTCGCGGATAGAGCCCGTCGGGTTGACGTGCACGCGGACGTAGTATCGGCCGTTCGGCAGGTCCGTGATGTCGAAGGCCTGTCCGCTCACGTACTGGGAGTAGGTGTCGCCCCAGCCGACGTCGAGCACCTCACGGATCCACAAGGCGCTTGGGCCGCCGCACGAGGTGAACAGGTCCTGCCCCCACCCCTGCCAGTTGGCGTTCGACACGGTGAGGTCGATCGCGTCGGTGTTCACCAGGCACCAGGACTGCTTGTCGCTCACCAGCACCTCGGTCTTGCTCGAGTCGAGCAGCGAGTACTCGGTGAACTCCTCGAAGTGCCAATGGTTGTGGCGACCGCCCGCGTGGAACTCCAGCTCGCCGATCAGGGCGCGTCCGACGGGCACGCCGTCGATGAGGAAGTACTGGTACGCGTCCATCGTGGGATCGTCAGGACCGCGGAACCCCTCGATCACGAACGTGCCAGGACCCTCGTTCCACTCGGTGGCGCTGAAGCCGAGGAGATCCCGCCCCTTGCGCTGGTGGACGCCCATGCTCCAAGCGGGAAGCGCGTAGAGGTCGGGGAGGCTGTAGGCGGGAGGGCCGGTGATGTCCGGCACCGCCGCATACGGGGTGTAGATGGGAGCCGCGGGTCCGGCCGGCGCCGATGCGACATCGAGGGTCCCGCGATCGACGGCTGTGACGTTGACCTCCGCGACGGCGTCCTCCTCACCGATCTCGAGCAGGGCGACCCAGGCAGGGTCGATCGTCATGCGGATCGTGTAGTGCCTGCGGTCGGCCCGCCAACCCAGGCCGTAGTAGTACCCACCTACCAGCGCCGAAGCCCAGCCGTCGTCGATCCCCCAGATCGTCCCTCGGGTGAACGGCCCACCCCCGCACAGGTACGGGTAATGCGAGTTCAGCGGCGAGTCGTCGGACAGGCGCTGCTGGTACCAGGAGTTGGGACACCAAGGCATCGGGTACCCGAGCACCTGCTCCCCGTCCGCGTCCAGCACCTCGACATGCGCGAAATCCTTCAGGCCGTAGAAGCCATCGAGCATCTCCACGGGAAGCGTGCGCATGACCGCGCCGGTCCCGCTGTCGACCTGGGTCAGCGTGATCGGGCTCTCGTAGTCGGTCCGCGCGACCCGGAGCTCGAAGTCACCACCAAGGGGCGTGATCCACACGCCGGGGTCAAGGTAGACGAAGTCGCGCCGCTCGCGCTCGACCGTGATCGTCGACTGGGCTGCGAACATCCGGAGCGAGGGGACGTGGCTAGCGGTCGCCGGTCCCGAAGCCAGCAGTGTGCTCAGCAGCACCATCGACGCCACGAGAGGGATCGCAGGGCGGCGTCGACGAAGCCTCAGATCCATGGGGCGTCTCCTTCCGGCCGGACGGGATGCATCCTATGCCGCCAAGGACGTCTCGCACGTTGGTTCGGTTCCGGCGTTCGATCAGCCGGCGACGGCACGCTCGAAGACGCGCTCATACCCACGGACCATCGCGCTCTTGGAGAAGAGCCGATCCACCCGGTCGCGGCAGGCGTGCGGGTCTATCTCCGAGAGTCGGCTCAGACGCTCGGAGGCCTGGACGGGGTAGTCCTCGACGTCGACGATCCAGCCCGTCACCCCGTCGACGATCACCTCGGGCACCGAGCCACGCGGCGTCGCTATCACCGGCGTACCGCACGCCATCGCTTCGGTCATCACCAGCCCGAACGGTTCGGGCCAGTCGATCGGGAACAGCACCGCCTTCGCCCGCCGCAGCAGGTCGACCTTCTCCTCCTGGGTGATCTCGCCCATAACCTCGAAGTCCGAGGGGAGCGCGGGCTTGATGTTCTCCTCCCACTCCTGCTCCTCGGTGTGGTGGGCGATCTTGACCGCGGAGACCAGGCGTTCACCTGCGCGCTTCGCCGTTTCGATCGCGCGGAGCCATCCCTTCTCCGGAGCCGCGCGGCCCAGGAACAGTACGAAGTCCTCCTTGTCCTCCCGCATCGCGTAGAAGTCCATGTCGATGCCGTTGTAGACGACACCGCCGTAGCGCAGGTCCTCGTTGAACCGCTTCTGGGCCTCGCTGATCGCCACGAACCAGGCCCGGTCCGCGACGTAGGAGTACAGGCGCGTCATCTCCGGAACGAACGAGCCGTGCAGCGTGTGGACCGTCGGCACGCCAGTCTCCACCGACGCGGCCAGCGCCGAGAACGGCGAGTGGACGTGCAGGACATCGAAGCGCTTCCGGGCGTCTCGGAGCGAGTAGAGCGTGTGGGTGGTGTCCAGCACGATGTCGTTGATCGCCTTTGACCCAGGCGCCTCCTCGAACACGAACTCGAGCCGGGCCTTCGTCTCCGAGTCACCGGTGGCGAAGAGCGTCACCTCGTGACCGGCCTCGGCCAGGCCGTCCGCGAGCAGAGCCACCACCCACTCGATGCCGCCGTAGCCCTTGGGGGGCACGGCGAGCCAGGGCGGGCAGAGCTGGGCGATCCTCACCTGCTCCCTCCTTCGCGCGCCGGCACAGGGCGCCAAGCCTACCCGGCCGCGACGATGTTCGAGCCGCTAGACTGGCCGACCTCGGGACGTGGCGCAGTTTGGTAGCGCGCAGCGTTCGGGACGCTGAGGTCGCGGGTTCAAGTCCCGCCGTCCCGACCAACATCGAAGCCTCGCGACACCGACACGGCGGCGTTGACGCTTCGAGAAACGGGTGTTTGACGCCCCCCGGGGGCCCCGGTAGCCTCGATGGGGCTGTCGCTCGGCAGCCCTTCCCCTTGCCCGGAGGACGATGATCCGAAGGCGTACACCCCTCGTGGCGCGGCTGGTCCTAGCCGCGCTCGTCGCGACCGTTGCGACCGTGGGCGCGGCGAACCTCTCCTCGGCGGCTCCGAGCCGCCAGGAGGTCGAACGCGCGAAGGAACGCCTCGACGCCCTGAACCAGGAGCTCTCGCTACTCGTCGAGGAGTACAATCAGGCGCACCTGCGCCTGGAGGCCGTACAGGAGCGCCTCGGCGACGTGAAGGAACAGGCCGATCGGGCTCGTGCGAGGGCCGAGCACGCCACCGCGCGCCTCGACGCCGGCGCAGCCCTCGCGTACCGCAGCGTCGGACAGCAGTTCGCGGTGCTGTTCGACGCCACCTCGCTCGCCGACTTCTCGGACCGGCTCGAGTTCATCGGCAGCATGGCGCAGGCAGACTCGGACCTGGGCGTCCAGGCCGAGCTGGCACAGCAAGAGGCTAGGTGGACCGCCGAAGAGCTCCGGGTCGTCGCCGCCGAGCGCGAGGACGTGCTCGCCGAGCTCGACGCGAAACAGGACACGATCGAGCAGCGGGTCGGGGAGTCTCGCGACCTCTTCGAGACGCTCGATCGCCGGTACCACGAGGCGCTCGCCGCCCAGGCCGCGGCCGAAGCTGCCGCGCAAGAGGCCGCCAACGACCTCGGTGGCACGATCCCGCCACCGCCCACACCCAACGAGAACGTCGCCGCCGTGTTGGCGGCCGCCTACTCGGTGATCGGGTTGCCGTACCAGTGGGGAGGTACGAGCCCGGAGACGGGGTTCGACTGCTCTGGGTTCACGGCATGGGCCTGGTCCCACGCCGGCGTGTACCTTCCGCACTCGTCTTCGGCGCAGTACTCCTCCCTCCCGCACGTGGCGCGCGAAGACATCCAGCCGGGTGACCTCCTCTTCTTCTACTCTCCAATCTCCCACGTGTCGATCTACGTGGGCGGGGACCGGATGATCCAATCGCCGAACACAGGCAGCACCGTGTCCGTGGTCTCGGTCTACTGGGATAGCTTCGTCGGCGCCGCCCGGCCCGGCTGATCCACCGCTGAGCTCCGAGCGCACCGCCCCGCGTACGATGCTGCTCCGATGACCGACGCCGAGGCCGCGCGCCCGCCCCGAGGAGACCTCGAGCTCGTCGACGCCCTCCGCGCGGGCGACGAGTCCGCGTTCATGCGGCTCGTCGAGCGCCTCCAGCCGCAGATGCTGCGGATCGCTCGCATGTACGTCTCGACGACGGCCGTGGCCGAAGAGGTCGTCCAGGAGGCCTGGGTCGGCGTCCTCAAGGGACTCGACGGGTTCGAGGGGAGGTCGTCCCTGCGAACGTGGATACTCCGGATCCTGGTCAACACCGCGAAGACCCGGGGCCAGCGGGAGGCCCGAAGCGTGCCCTTCTCCTCCCTGTGGTCGCCAGAGGCGCACAACGAACCGGCGGTCGATCCGATCCGGTTCCTGCCCGAAGGGCAGGAGTCGGCCGGTCACTGGACGGTCACGCCGGCGGGCTGGGAGTCGGTCCCGGAGGACCGCCTGCTGTCGCAGGAGACCCTGGTCCGGGTCGGCGAGGCTATCGATACCCTGCCGCCCAACCAGCGTGAGGTGATCCGGATGCGGGACGTCCTGGGATGGAGCTCGGCGGAGGTCTGTAACGCCCTAGAGATCTCGGAGACGAATCAGCGGGTGCTCCTGCATCGCGCCCGCGCCAAGGTCCGGCGCGCGCTCGAGAGCTACCTCGGACCGGAAGGCGAAGACGCGTGAACTGCATCGACCTGGTCGAGCTCATCACGGAGTACCTCGAGGGCGCTATGCCGCCGGCTGCTCGCGATCACGTGGACGAGCACCTCGCCGAGTGCGAGGGCTGCGCCGCCTACCTCGAGCGGTGCCGCATCACGATCCGTCTGACGGGCAACCTCACGGATGAGCAGATCCCACCGGAGGCGCGAGAAGCCCTGCTGGGGGTATTCCGCCACTGGCGGACCACGACGGCCTGAGCGGCGTTCCGGGCGTACGCCCTACGCGTTCAGCCTTCGGAGAGCTCGTCCCACGACCCTGCTGCGCCGAGGTCCGGGTGGGGTCCCTAGGCGCCCGGGCTCGCTCAGGTAGCCGGCTCCGCGGGCAGGTCGGCCAGGCGCGTGTCCACCTGCGCCACGAGCGCGTCGTTGCCGATCTGCACGGCCGCCGCCCGGGCCTGTTCGAGGAGCTCGCGCGCCTGCCGGGCGCGTACCCCCACGTTGTCCTGGTGCGCGTACTTCAGCTTCTCGTCGGCCTTGATGATGAGCTCGAAGATCTCCTGCGGTTGCATAGGCTCCTCGTCCGGTCGGACCGTCACATCATGTGGACGGGCTTGGCGTCGAGCGACTCTAGGTACTGGCGGATCCCGACCGCGGCGGCCGCGCCCTCTCCTGCGGCCGAGGCGAGCTGCTTGGTGGAGCCTGAGCGCACGTCGCCGGCGGCGAACACGCCAGGCATGCTGGTCTGAAGCCCACTGTCGGTCAGGATCAACCCCCGGTCGTCCAGGTCGACCTGCCCCTTGACGAACCCGGTGTTGGGGTCCAGGCCGATGAAGACGAAGCAGCCGGCCGGGTGCAGCTCCTCGGTCTCGCCGGTCCTCGTGTTCTGGATCGTGACGGCACCTAGCTTGCCGCTGCCGTCGTCCTTCGGGCGGAAAGAAGTGACCGAGCGGTTGTAGAGGACCTCCATCTTCGGCGTCATCAGGACCTTGTCGACCAGCAGCCTGTTGGCCGTCAGACGATCACCGAGCTGCAGGATCGTCACCTTGCCCACGAACTGCGTGAGGAACAGCGCCTCCTCGAGCGCACTGTTGCCGCCGCCCAGGACCACGAGCTCCTCCGCGCCTTTGTAGAAGGGACCGTCGCAGGTGGCACAGAAGTGGATCCCGGCGCCGATCAGGTCCCCCTCGCCGTCGGCGCCCGTCCGCCGATAGGACGAGCCGGTAGCGACCAGGGCGGCGCGCGCGTGGTAATGGTCGCCGGTTGCGGTCTCGACGTCGACCTCCTCGCCGTCGGCCGTGATCGAGGTCACCGAGACCGCCTGCAGCATCTCGACGCCGTAGCGCTGCGCCTGCCTCACGATGCGGTCGGCGAGCTCGGCGCCGCCGACCCCGTCGGGGAAGCCGGGGTAGTTGTCCACGCGCTCGGTCACGCCCGCCTGACCGCCGAGGCCCTTGCTGTCGATGATCAGCACCTGCAGGTTCTCCCGGGCCGCGTAGATCGAGGTCGTGAGTCCGGCCGGACCCCCGCCGATGATGATGAGGTCGTAGACGTGCATCATCGCCATGCGTTCGAGGCCGATCTTCTCGGCGAGCTCCTCGTTGCTAGGCTCGGCCAGGTGCGAACCGTCCGCGAAGATGATCGTCGGGATGATGTTGTTCCCGTTGTTCCGCTCCTGGACGACGCGAACGCCGTCCGGGTCGGTCTGGATGTCGTGCCATTCGAACGCTACCCGCTGGTCCCCTAGGAACCGCTTGGCGCGCCGGCAGTCCGGGCACCAGCTAGCGCCGTAGACCTTGATGATGTCGTCCATCGCCTGACCCCTTTGCCGTGGGAACCCACACCTTCGTGGGCCTGCCGCCAGCAACCGTTACACGGATGCGCGAGCGAGCGCCCTGCGGCCTGGGGCACACTACGCCCGTGCCGAACGACGTCCTGCTCGCGCCCTCGATCCTGTCGGCCGACTACGCCTTCCTGGCCGAGCAGATCGCGCTCGTCCGCGCCGAGTCCGACTGGCTCCACGTGGACCTCATGGACGGACATTTCGTGCCGAACCTGTCGATAGGGCCCCCGGTCGTGGCCTCGATCCGGGGGCACACCGACCTGTTCCTGGACTGCCACCTGATGGTGACCGATCCGGGGCTGTGGCTGGAGCCCCTCGCGGAGGCAGGGGCCGACCTGTGCGGCGTTCACGTCGAGCTCGGCGATCCCACCCCGCTGCTCGAGCGCACCCGGGCCCTCGGCATGCGGGCCGGCGTGGTCATCGACGGGCCTACGCCGTTCGCGGAGGTCGAGCCCTACCTGGACGAACGGGTCGATCTGCTCCTGGTCATGACGATCAAGGCGGGGTTCGGGGGACAGGCGCTCGTGCCCGAGCACCTCGACAAGGTACGCCGGGCCGCGGCGCTCCGCGAGGAGCGGAACCTGCGGTTCCGTATCCAGGTGGATGGGGGGATCAATGTGGACACCGCGGCCGCGGCTGTCGCTGCGGGCGCGGACGTGCTGGTCTGCGGCAGCGGGATCTTCGGGCAGCCCGACCCGGCCGCGGCCGCCCGGGCGATCCGAGCGGCCGTCGGCGCGTAACGGATCTACGAGGCCCGGGCACGAGACCGTCGGCTCGACCTCGCGTGAGCGAAGGGCTACCGTTGCTCGTCCCGCGAGATCTCAGCCGAAGGGAGCGTCGGATCGGCCCGCTGCACGAACTCTCGGCTGCAGGACAGAGCCCTTGGCTGGACTTCGTCCGTCGGACCCTGATAACCAGTGGTGAGCTCCAGCGCCTGATCGACGAAGGGATCACCGGTGTCACGTCCAACCCGAGCATCTTCGGGAAGGCGATCGGCGGCTCGACGGACTACGACGAGGAGATCACCCGGGTGGCGACGGAAGGTTACGACCACGACACGCTCCACGTGTTCGAGGACCTCGCCACCGTGGACATCCAGATGGCCGCCGACGTGCTCCGGCCGACCTACGACGCGGCCGGCAGCGGCGATGGCTTCGTGAGCTTCGAGATCGAGCCGCGCCTGGCCAGAGACACCGCGGGCACGATCGAGGCCGTGCGGCGCGTCTGGGACCGGATCGACCGGCCCAACGTCCTGATCAAGGTCCCCGGCACCGTCGAGAGCCTCCCCGCGATCGAGCAGCTGATCGCCGACGGCATCAACCTGAACGTCACGCTCCTGTTCTCGGTCGACGCGTACGCGGGCGTGGCCGCCGCCTACCAACGAGGTATCGAGCGGCGTCTCGAGGCCGGCGAGGCGGTCGACGGGATCGCCTCGGTGGCCTCGTTCTTCGTCTCCCGGATCGACTCGGCGGTCGACGCGATGCTCCCCGAGGGCTCCCCGCTCCGTGGTCAGGCCGCGGTCGCCAACGTGAAGCTCGCCTACGCGAGGTTCCGGGAGCTGTTCTCGGGTGAGCGTTGGGAGCGACTGGCCGCCGCCGGCGCCCGGGTCCAGCGACCGTTGTGGGCCTCGACCTCGACGAAGGACCCCACGTACCACGACACGTTGTACGTCGATGAGCTCATAGGCGCGGACACCGTGAACACGATGCCCATGAACACCGTGGACGCCGTTCGCGACCACGGTCTGGTCCGTCCGGGCGCCGTCGAGCAGGACCTGGCGCGCGCGGCGGGCCACGTCGAGACGCTGGCCGGCTATGGCATCTCGCTCGGCGAGGTCACCGATCGCCTGCTCGAGGAGGGCATCGTCGCCTTCTCGAACGACTTCGACGCGCTGCTCGGTACGATCGACGCCAAGCTCGAGCGTGTGCGCGCTGGGCGCGAGCGCCAGCGCACGGCGCTCTCGACGATGGTCGGCCCGGTCTCCGAGCGCCTGACGGCGATGGATCGCGACCGCATCGTCGAGCGGATCTGGCGCAAGGACCACACGGTCTGGAAGGACGACCCGAGCGAGATCGCGGACCGCCTGGGCTGGCTTTCGGTCTCGGACCTGATGCACGAGCGGATCGGCGAGCTCGACGCGTTCGCCAAGCAAGTGGCGGCCGGCGGGTTCGAGATGGTCGTACTGCTCGGGATGGGCGGCTCGAGCCTGGCGGCCGAGGTCTTCATGAGCACGTTCGGGGCGGCCGACGGCGCGCTCGAGCTCATCGTGCTCGACACGACGCATCCTGCGACCATCACCCGCGTCACCGGCCAGCTGGAGCTCGCCAAGACCCTGTTCATCGTCGCCAGCAAGTCGGGCACGACGACCGAGACGCTGTCGCACTTCGCGCACTTCTGGGAGTTGACGCCGAACGGCTCGCGGTTCATCGCCATCACGGATCCCGGGACGCCGCTAGAGACCATGGCGCGCGAGCACGGGTTCCGCCGGGTCTTCTCCAACCCCGACGACATCGGCGGGCGCTACTCGGCGCTCTCGTACTTCGGGCTGGTCCCGGCCGCCCTGATCGGGGCCCCGCTGCACGAGATCCTGGACCGGGCCGAGGAGATGCGATCGGCCTGCGAGCGCCTCGTCCCCGCGGCCCGGAGCCCGGGGGCCACGCTGGGCGCCGTCATGGCCGAGACCGCACTGGCCGGGCGCGACAAGCTCACCATCCTGCTGCCGTCCGAGATCGCGAGCCTCGGGAACTGGGTCGAGCAGCTGATCGCCGAGAGCACGGGAAAGGAGGAGCGCGGCATCGTGCCGATCGTCGGCGAGCCGCTCGGCTCGCCGGATGCCTACGGCGAAGACCGCGTGTTCGTGGCTATCGGCGAGCACGACGGCATCGAAGCGCTCGAGGAAAGGGGGCATCCTGTAGTCCGCCTCGCCTACGAGCACCGGGAGCAGATCGGCGGCGAGTTCTTCCGATGGGAGATGGCCACCGCAGTCGCGAGCCACATCCTCGGCATCAACGCGTTCGACCAGCCGAACGTCCAGGAGGCGAAGGACGCGACGAGGGAGATCCTCGGCGGCGGCTCGGTGCAGGACCCCGGTACCGACGATCTGGCCGCACTGCTGAAGGAGGTCGGCCCAGGCGACTACGTAGCGATCCTGGCCTACCTGGACCGGACCCCGGAGACCGAGGCGGCGATCGAGCGGGCCCGGATCGCGATCCGCGACCGCTACAGGGTGGCTACGACGACCGGGTTCGGGCCGCGGCTCCTGCACTCGACCGGTCAGCTACACAAGGGCGGCCCCAACAACGGCGTGTTCATCCAGATCACCGATGGCGCGCGCGCGCAGGACCTGCCGATCCCGGGGCAGACGTACACGTTCGGAACCCTGATAGACGCTCAGGCCCTCGGCGACCTGCGGTCGCTACGCGACCGTGAGCGGCGAGTGGCGCGAGTGCGGCTGCAACAGCTGACAGAGGCGATCTAGCGCCGCTCACGAGATCGACCGGGATCCGGCGGGAACACACATAGGCGTGGGAGGCGGACCCTTCAGCGAGCGATGCCCAGCGGCACGAGTCCCCGCGCCTCGGCCGCGATCGCATCGCGATCGAGCAGGCGCTCGAGCCATACGGAGGGCAGACCGTGCACGCCCTCGCGAGCGCCGAGCAGGGCCCCGGCGACTGCGGCGTTCGTGTCCGCGTCGCCGCCGAGCGAGACCACGCGACGCAGCTCGGCCTCGGCGTCGCCTCCGCGAACGAGCGCCTGCAGGGCGACGCCGGCGGTGAAGAGGCAGAAGCCCTGGTCGGGACCGTCTATCGCCCGGGATCCACCGACAGCCTCCACGAGGAACTCGAGCTCCTCCCCGCCCTCGTGCGCCTCGACCGCCGACAGCGCTGCGCGCGCGGCGTACTCGGCACCCTCGCCCCGCACGAGAGCGGCGACGCACAGCGTCACCGCGAGAACGGCCGTTCGACACCGGCCGTCGAAGTGCGTCAGCGCCGAGAGCGCAGGGGCGAGCTCGAACAGCCTCTGGGGCCGGTTGGCGTAGGCCACGCCGAGTGGGGCGCAGTACATCACGGAGCCGTTGCCGGCCGAGACCTCCGGCCCACGCTCCTCCCACACGGCCCTGGCGACGGCCGAAGCGTCCTCGGACCGCTCGACGCGTCGGAGCACGCGGGCGATGTTGGTACCCACGTCCGGCGGATCCGACCGGAACCAGGCCAGGTGACGCTTCACGAGGTCGATAGGGTCGAACCCACCCCGCTCGACTAGCGAGCGCATCAGGTTCCGCGCCATCGCGGTCTCGTCCGTGGTCGAACCGGGCGGCAGATCCAGCCAAGGACGCTCGAAGACCGGGATCGGGTCGGGGACGTCGTTGGCACGCAGGAACTCGAACGGGGCCCCCAGGGCATCGCCCAGCGCGAGCCCCAGACAGCTGCCCTCGACGCGTTCGGCCATATCCACGGCGCGCGATGCTATCCCTCCGTGTCGGTGGCTGGGGGCCGTTGGTACCCTGAGTGGCCGCTATGGACAAGGTTGGACCTCGTCATCGGATGTGTCG
>DATEDE010000243.1:0-2889 GCA_035286545.1 Actinomycetota bacterium
GGGCCCCGCGTCGCCGGTGGCCTCCCTCGAGGACCGGATCGCGACCTACTTCTCGCCGCCGCTGTTCCCGCTCACGCTGGCCGAGGTTCACGCTCGGGTCGACTACCACGACGCATCCGAGAGCGAGTGGGCGATCGACGAGGCGCGCTTCTCCTCGCACGCGATCCTGCACCCCGGACCGACGGTCGGATACCGGATCGAGGAGGGCGGATCGGTGCTCGCCTACCTCACGGACCACGAGCCGGCGCTCGGCGCCGATCTCCGCGCGGACGCACCCGAGTGGATCTCGGGATTCGGGATCGCCCAGGGCGCCGACGTGCTGATCCACGATTGTCAGTACACGAGGGCCGAGTACGAATCGCGGGTGGGGTGGGGACACTCCAGCACCGAGCAGGTCGCGGCCTTCGCGACCAAGGCCGACGTCGGGCGACTGCTCCTGTTCCACCACGATCCGATGCACGTCGACGAGCAGCTCGAGGTGATGCGCGACGAGGTACGCGAACTCTGGGGCGTCGATCCCTCGCGGTGCGAGCTCGCCGCCGAGGGAACCGAGCTCGAGCTGTAGTGGAACGCCGGCAGCTCGGTGCGAGCGGACTCGAGGTCTCCCGCATCGGCCTTGGCGTGATGCCGATGTCCTGGGGATACTTCGGCGACTCCCCCGACGATCCGGTGCGGGTGATCGCCCGCGCGTTCGAGCTCGGCGTCACACATCTCGACACCGCCGACGTGTACGGGCCGTTCACGAACGAGGAGCTGCTCGGACGCGCCCTCGCCGCGGGCGGCTTCCGCGACGAGGTCGTCGTCGCCACGAAGGTCGGCCTGGAGGTCGGCCCCAACGGCGGCTACCCGCTCATGCACGACGCCCGCCCCGAGCGGATCCTGCGCGAGGCCGAAGGGTCGCTGCGCCGACTGGGCGTGGATGCGATCGACCTGTACTACCTGCACCGCGTCGACGAGAAGGTCCCGTTCGAGGAGCAGTGGGGGGCGCTCGCCTCGCTCGTGCGGGCGGGCAAGGTCCGGGCGATCGGACTCTCGGAGGTGGGCATCGAGCGCCTAGAGATCGCGAGCTCGATCCACCCTGTCGCCGCTCTGCAGTCCGAGTTGTCGCTGTGGACACGAGAGGCTTTGCGAGACGTCGTGCCCTGGTGCGCGCTCAACGGGGTAGCCTTCGTGCCCTTCTCCCCTCTCGGGCGCGGGTACCTGACCGGCACCGTGAGCACGGCCGACTACCTGGAGCTCGACTTCCGGAAGCTGAACCCCCGCTTCACCCAGGAGGCGCTCGACGGGAACCGGGCGATCGTGGAGGTCATCAGGCGGGTGGCCACCCGGCTCGGGGTCAGCCCCGCCCAGGTGGCGCTCGCGTGGGTGCTCGCGCAGGGTGAGCACGTCCTTCCGATCCCCGGCACCAAACGGATCCGGTACCTGAACGAGAACGTGGCCGCCTCGGACCTCGTGCTCGCGCCCACCGATCTGGCCGAACTCGACGAGATGCCTGCCTCCGTCGCGCCCCGCTACTGAGCGGCCGCCCGACGGGCAGGAATGCTCACGGTCGCGGTGGCGTTCGTCCTGCTGAGGAGGTAGCGAGATGCCGGCGATCACCGTCGAGGATCTGACCAAGCTGGAGCGCGTGCCGATCGTGCCCGAGGACGCCCGCCAGCGCCGCGTCCGCAGCGTCACCGTGGCCCCCGGCGGGTTCGAGGGCGAGGGGTTCCCTGTCCGTCGCGCGTTCGCCGGGGTCGACCTCGCAGACCTGGACCCGTTCATCCACATGGACCAGATGGGAGAGGTCGAGTACGCACCCGGGGAGCCGAAGGGCACGCCCTGGCACCCGCACCGGGGGTTCGAGACCGTCACCTACATCATCGACGGGATCTTCGATCACCAGGACTCCAACGGGGGCGGGGGAACGATCACCAACGGCGACACGCAGTGGATGACCGCCGGCGCCGGGATCCTTCACATCGAGAAACCGCCGGAGCACCTCGTGGTCTCCGGGGGCCTGTTCCACGGCACCCAGCTGTGGGTGAACCTGCCGAAGGCCGAGAAGTGGGCGCCGCCCCGCTACCAGGATCTTCGCGCCGAGGAGGTCTCGCTCCTTGCGACGCCAGATGCGGGCGCGCTGGTACGCGTGATCGCCGGTGAGCTTTCCGGCCACCCAGGCCCAGGCATCACCTACACGCCGATGACCTACCTGCACGCCACCGTGTCGCCGGGCGCCCGGCTCGAGCTCAACTGGCGCGAGGACTTCAACGCCCTCGCGTACGTCCTCGCTGGCGCCGGAACGGTCGGGGTCGAGAGGCTCCCGGTCGCGACCGGGCAGCTCGCGGTGTTCGGCCCGGGGCAGGCGCTCCGGCTGGACGCCGCCGGGGTGCAGGAGGCGCGCTCACCTTCGCTCGAGGTCCTGCTGCTCGGCGGCCGCCCGATCGGTGAGCCCGTCGCCTGGTACGGGCCGTTCGTGATGAACACGAAGGCGGAGCTGCTCCAGGCGTTCGAGGACTACAAGGCGGGCCGGCTCGGCCAGATCCCGGCCGCGCACCACACGCCGGACCACATCATCGAGTCGAGCCTTGCCGAACCGGATAGGTAGGACCGTCGGGCGGCGCGGTTACAGGAGGCCGAGCCCCTCGGCGATCGCGGCGTCGTCCTCGAGCAGGAAGTGGAAGCCGATCAGGTCGTCGAGCGTGAATGCGAGAGAGCTCGGATTGGGGTTCCGGTCCTCCATCGGCAGCATCCGGACCGGGGCCTCGCCCCTCTCGACGGGCTCGACGCCCGCCGCCAGCAGCAGCGCGACCGTCTTGCGGCTCGCCGGCTTGCTGACCTCGGCCTGGCACTCGGGGCAGGTGAAGGCGTAGATGCCGTGGTCGGCGTCGGTGGGGAGCTCGAGCGAGA
>DATEDE010000244.1:0-2333 GCA_035286545.1 Actinomycetota bacterium
GCTCCTTGACTCGGGGGTCGAGCCCGTGATGCAGTTCGCGTGCCGCGATCGCAACCGCCTTGCGCTGCAGGCGGATCTGCTCGGCGCCGCGGCGCTCGGGGTCCGGAACGTCCTGCTCATGACCGGAGACGACGTGAGCACTGGTGATCACCCCGAGGCCAAGCCGATCTACGACATCGACTCGATCCACCTGTTACGGATCGCGCGGATCATGCGTGACGAAAGCCGGTACCTGTCGGGTCGCCGGCTCACCCAGGCTCCGAGCTTCCTGGTCGGCGCCATCGAGAATCCCTTCGCCCCACCCCTGGAGTTCCGCCCGATGCGCCTCGGCAAGAAGGTCGAGGCGGGCGCCGAGTTCATCCAGACCCAGATCTGCTTCAACCTGGAGAAGATGCGGCTGTTCATGGCACGGTGCGGCGATCTCGGGTTGCTGGACCACGTGTGGGTACTGGCCGGGGTCTTCATCCCGCGCTCGGGGCGAGCCACGCGGTACCTGCGCGACCAGGTCCCTGGGATCGACATCCCGGACGCCGTCATCGATCGGATGGACGCCGGACCCCCCGAGGCCCAGCGCCGCGCCGGCATCGACATCGCGCTCGAGGTCCTCGACGCGGTCCGGCAGATCCCAGGCGTCTCGGGCGTGCACCTGATGGCTATCCGCAACGAGGACGCGATCCTCACCGTCGTCGAGGAGGCCGGCCTCCTGCCCCGGCCCTCCGGGGTGCGCCAGCCGGTCGCCTAGCTCCCGGGAACCTTCTTCGGCCAGTCGGCGAACGTCCGGATGGAGCGTGTCGAACGGTCGCCGAACCCGACAGACTGGAGTCGCCGATATGAAGCTCACCCTGATCCCCATCGTCCTGCTCCTCGCGCTCGGGACCACCGCATGCACGGCGGGTTCGACCGAGACCCAGGCCGAGCCGCGCGTAGCCTTCCCTTCGAGCGTGCCGACGTACGCCTCGGGACCCGATGCCGTGGTCGAGGTCGTCGAGGGCGTCCTCCCCGCCGTGGTCAACGTCGTCGCGTCCTCCGACCTTGGCGAAGGCGAGGGCACCGGATTCGTCGTCCGCTCGGACGGGATCGTGGTCACGAACTTCCACGTGGTGGAGGGCGCGAGCGAGGTCACGGTGCTGACCTCGGACGAGGATCCCGTTCGATACGACGCGCGGGTGATAGGTGGCGACATCGAGGCAGACCTCGCGATCTTGGACATCGAGGCCACCGATCTTCCCACCGTCCCGCTCGGTAACTCGTCCGCGCTCCAACTCGGCGAGCAGGTCGTGGCGATCGGCTACGCCCTTGGCCTGGAGGGCGGCCCGTCGGTCACGACCGGCGTCGTGTCCTCGCTCACCCGGCGGATCGTGGTATCCGACGAGAACTGCCTCGAGTGTGAGCAGGGACGACGGGTCTACGCCGACGTCATCCAGACCGACGCCGCGATCAACCGAGGGAACTCCGGCGGCCCGCTCCTGAACCTCGCGGGCGAGGTCGTCGGGATCAACACGGCCGGGGCCGGGAGCGCCGAGAACGTGGGGTTCGCGATCCAGATCGACTCGGCGAAGGACGTGATCTTCCAAGCCGCCGATGACCCCTCCGCGCCGGTCGCGTTCATGGGGATCAGCTCCGGCGACGCGGACGACCCGCAGATCCAGTTCGAGTTCGATCCGGGTGTGGACCAGGGTGCGCTGATCGTGAGCCTGGTCGAAGGAGGTCCTGCGGAGACCGCCGGTGTGCAGGTCGGCGACGTCATCGTGGTCTTCGACGGCGAGCCGGTCACCGGCGCGGAACAGCTCGGCGAGCTGATCCGCAGCCACGAGCCGGGCGACGAGGTCCAGGTCGGCTTGGTCCGCGCGGACGCCACGCAAGCGGTCGTCGACGTGGTCCTGGGCGTGAACCCGGTCGCGACCACCTGACCTCGCAGCTCGGCGGGGGTAGCCTCTCCGGCATGAAGGTCAAGCTCCGCAACCCCGACCGGGAGGTCGAGATCGCCGGCGGGCGGAAGGTCCACGATATCCTCGGCGAGCTCGGGATCAGCCCGGACACCGTGCTCGTGATCCGTGAGCGAGAGCTCCTCACGCGCGAGGACCGGGTCGCCGAGGCGGACCTGATCGAGATCCGGCCCGTCATCAGCGGCGGCTCCGGCGGCAACCGGATGAAGTGCCGTCGCTGCAAGGCGCCAGCCGTCGTAGAGATCCGGCGTCACAACACCGCGTTCTGCCGCGACTGCTTCCTGCGGCACGTGCACGAGCAGGTCAAGCGCGCGATCGAGCACTACCACATGCTCGGACCTGAGGACCGGGTCCTCGTCGCGGTCTCCGGCGGGAAGGACTCGTTGG
>DATEDE010000245.1:0-2385 GCA_035286545.1 Actinomycetota bacterium
GGCCGGGTTCCACGCGCTGAACGCGTCGATGTTCGAGCTCGCCAAGGAGTACGCCGCCGAGGGCATGACCGCGTACGTGCGCCTGCAGGAGCACGAGTTCGCGCTCGAGGAGGAGGGCTACACGGCGACCCGCCACCAGCACGAGGTGGGTACCGGATACTTCGACCGCGTGTCGCAGGTCGTGAGCCACGGGACCGCGTCCACGCTGGCCCTGGCGGGCTCCACCGAAGAGGAGCAGTTCGAGGAGCACCACGCGACGGGCAACGGGCACCACCAACGCGATCCGATCCTGGACTGAACCTCAGCCGAGCAGGTAGCGGCGGGAAAGCGGCACTCTGTCCACGGGGGGCGCGGCGAGCACGCGCCCGTCGAGGGTGACCGTTCCGTCGCGCGGATCGACCTCGATGGCCGGCACGAACGTGTTGCGGTGCAGGTCCCGGCGCGAGACCCCCCGGGTGCCCTCGACCGCCGCGAACCGACGGGCGCTGCCGAGCCGTTCCGCGATCTCCGTCTCGAGCGCGAGCCGCGACACGAAGGTCGTCGAGACCGACGCCGCGGCCGCGCCGATCCCGCCGAACTGAGGGCCGTAGCGCACGGGCTCGGCGCCCTCGATCGAAGCGTTGCCCTCGCCGAGCGCTCCCCACACGAACGCGCCCGCCTTGAGCACCACTTCGGGCTTCACGCCGAAGTAGGTCGGGCGCCAGAGCACGATGTCGGCAAGGCGCCCGGGCACGAGCGAGCCGACGTCTCCCTCGATGCCGTGAGTCCTGGCGGGCTCGGCGGTGACCTTGGCTAGGTAGCGCAGGACCCGCTCGTTGTCGTCCTCGGGGGCATCACCCGCCCACGCCTTCATGACGTGAGCGAGCTGGAACGTGCGACGGAAGGTCTCGCCGATCCTGCCCATCCCCTGCGAATCCGAGTTCACGATCGAGATGGCGCCCAGCTCGTGGAGCGGGCCCTCGGCGGCCATCGTCGCCGGGTGGATCCGCTCCGCGGCCGCCGCGACGTCCTCGGGGACGTTCGGGTTGCCGCCGTGGACCGCCAGGATCATCTCCACGTGCTCGGCGGCGGAGGCGGTCCCGTACGGGATCGTCGGGGTCGTGGACGAGCAGATCACGTTCGGCTCGCGGACGATCCCGATCAGGTCGGGCATGTGCCCACCGCCGGTGCCCTCCACGTGGTACGCGTGGATCGAACGGCCAGCGATCGCCGCGACCGTGTTCTCCAGCTCGCAGCTCTCGTTCAGTCCGTCCGTGTGCAGGCACACGGTCACGTCGTGGGCGTCGGCGAACGCGAGGGTCGCGTCGACGATCTCCGGGTACGCGCCCCAGTCCTCGTGGATCTTCAGGCCGCACGCCCCGGCTTCGAGCAGGCGCTCCAGGTGTCCGGGCACGTCGGTGCGCGCCGACGCCTGCAAGCCCAGGTTCACCGGCAGGTGCTCGAAGGCGCGCAGGGTCCGCTCCATCATGTACGGGGGCTCCTCGAAACCGGCGGTGATCAGCGTCGTGACTCCGGCCGAGAGCGCGACGGGCACCAAACGCGGCGTGATGAGGTGGACGTGCGAGTCCACCGCGCCCGCCGTCGCTATGAGCCCGTACCCGTTCACCGGCCAGGTGCTCGGCCCGATCACGAGGTCGACAGGACCGGAGACCTCCGGGTTCCCGGCGCTGCCGATCCCTGCGATCCGCCCGTCCTTGATGCCGACGTTCGTCTTCACCACGCCGAGGAGCGGGTCGATCACGACCACGCCGGCGATCACCATATCGAGCTCGGAGCCGGGAGCGGCCCGGTCGTGCTGGGCCTGGCGCGAGCGGAAGTTCTTCGCGTAGCCCCACATCGGCTCGTCCCCGTAGCCCACGTGGTCGGCCTGGACCCGCACCCGCAGGTCGGTGTCGCCCAGGCTCACGAGGTCCCCTGTCGTGGGGCCGTAGCGGAGCACGTACTCTTCGTGCGAGAGCGAGGTCACGTGAGGGGGCTCCCGGCCGGGACCTGCTGAGTTATGCAGTGGGGGCCCCCGCCGCCCTCGTGCAGGACCTCGCCCGGGACCGGGACGACCTCGCGGTCGGGGAAGGCCGCGCGCACCTGGGCGAGCGCCACCTCGTCCATCGGGCCGCCGGCGACCGGGGCTATGACGCCGCCGTTCACGAGGTAGAGATTCAGGTACGGGATGTGGGCGGGCGCGCCGGCGTCGAACGCGACGACCTCGATCTCCCGGCCGCGGGCGTCCGCGGTCGCCGCGATCGCGCGCCCGTTCGTTTGCCCGCGCTCGTGGTCGGGATCGGCCGGGTCGGCCGGCGCGAGCAGGATCACGCGCCCCGGTGCCACGTACTGCGCGATGCCGTCCACGTGACCGTCCGTGTCCCGGCTCGCCGCCCATCCGAACGG
>DATEDE010000246.1:0-6915 GCA_035286545.1 Actinomycetota bacterium
GTCTCTATCAGCCGCCGGTTGTCGCGCTGGTGCAGTCCGATCGAGGGCTCGTCCAAGATGTACAGGACGCCGACGAGCCCGCTGCCGATCTGCGTCGCCAGGCGGATCCGCTGCGCCTCGCCACCAGCGAGTGTGCCCGAGGCACGCGAGAGCGTCAGGTAGTCGAGGCCGACGTCCACGAGGAACCGCAGGCGTTCGCGGATCTCCTTCATGAGGCGCTCGGCGATCATGTGCTCGCGCTCGGTGAGCTCGACCTGCTCGGTGAACGCCAGCGTGTCGCGGATCGAGCGGTCGGTCAGCTGCGAGATGTTGATGCCGCCGACCGATACCGCGAGCGTCTCGGGTCGCAGGCGAGCGCCGCCGCAGGCCCGGCACGGGATCTCGCGCATGAACTCCTCGAGCCGCTGGCGCTGGCTGTCCGAGTCCGTCTCCACGTGGCGGCGCTCGACGGCGGGCACGACCCCCTCGTAGGTCGTCCAGTAGGAGCGGGTCCGGCCGTAGCGGTTCTTGTACCGGACGTGGATCTCGGCGTCCGAGCCGTACATCACTACATCCCGCGCCTTCTTCGACAGGCGCTTCCAGGGCGTCCCGGTCGAGAAGCCGTTGGTCTCGGCCACCGACTCGAGCACCCGGTCCCAGTATTCGAGGCGCGAGCTGGACCACGGGGCCACCGCCCCCTCGGCGATCGACAGGTCGGGGTCGGGAACCACGAGCTCGGGGTCGACCTCGAGGCGGGTGCCGAGACCGTCGCACGTCTGGCAAGCCCCGTACGGCGAGTTGAACGAGAAGTTCCTCGGCTGCAGCTCGTCGAACGACAACCCGTCGTAGGTGCACGCGAGGGCCTGGCTGTAGGTCTGCAGGTCCTCGCCCTCGTGGGTGTCCACGGCGATCGCGACGAGGCCCTCGGTCAAGCCGAGTGCGGTCTCGATCGAGTCGGCCACCCGGCGCCGGATGTCCGGCTTGGCGACCAGGCGGTCGACGATGACCTCGATCGTGTGCTTGTAATGCCGCGGCAAGCGTATCGACTCGGAGAGCTCGTGCACCTCGCCGTCCACGCGGGCCCGCACGAACCCCTTCTTCCCGAGGTCCTGCAGGAGCTTCTCGTACTCGCCCTTGCGCCCCTTCACGACGGGGGCCAGGACCTGGAACCGCGTCCCCTCGGGCAGCTGCATCACCTGGTCGACGATCTGCTCGGGCGTCTGGCGGCCTATCGGGCGTCCGCACTTCGGGCAGTGCGGGTGGCCTATCCGGGCGAACAGGACGCGGAGGTAGTCGTAGACCTCGGTGATCGTGCCGACCGTCGAGCGCGGGTTGCGCGACGTGGACTTCTGGTCGATCGAGATAGCGGGCGAGAGCCCCTCGATGAAGTCGACGTCCGGCTTCTCCATCTGCCCGAGGAACTGACGGGCGTACGCCGAAAGGGACTCCACGTAGCGCCGTTGGCCCTCGGCGTAGATCGTGTCGAAGGCGAGCGAGCTCTTGCCGGAGCCGGACAGGCCCGTGAACACGATCAGCTTGTCGCGCGGGAGCTCCAGCGTGACGTTCTTCAGGTTGTGCTCACGGGCGCCGTGGATGACGAGGGAGTCGGTGCCCACGGGCCCTATCCTACGGGCGGGCCCGACATGGCCCGCGTGGGGGTAGGGTGCGGTCCCGTGGAGCACGCCGAGCCGGGGGTCACCGAGGTCCCGTTCCGGGAGGCCCTCGGCTTCTGGGTCCGCCTCGGGTTCGTTAACTTCGGGGGACCCACCGGCCAGATCGCGCTGATGCACACCGAGCTCGTCGAGCGCCGTCGGTGGATCGACGAGCGGCGGTTCCTTCACGCGCTGAACTTCGCGATGCTGCTCCCCGGGCCCGAGGCGCACCAGCTCGCGATCTACGTCGGGTGGCTGCTGAACGGATCGCCGGGGGCGATCGCCGCGGGCCTGTTCTTCCTGCTCCCCGCGCTCGTGCTGATGGTAGGGCTGTCTTGGGTATACGCGGTCCACGGCGACATCACGTGGGTCTCCGGGGTCTTCGAAGGGCTCGCGTGGGCGGTCGTCGGCATCGTCGCCGCGGCGCTCCTACGGATCGGCTCGAAGGCGCTGCGAGGGCCGGTCCCGGCGTCGATCGCGGCAATCGCGTTCCTCGCGCTGTTCCTGTTCGGCGTCCCTTTCCCGATCGTCGTGCTCGGGGCCGGCACTATCGGGCTCGTCGCGGGTCGGTCGCTCGCTCCCGACGCGCCTGCGGGTGCGCACGACCCCGCCTACGAGCGGGTCCGACCGACGATCGCTCGCACCGCCCGGGTGCTGGCCGTGGGTCTGGGGCTCTGGCTCGCGCCGCTCGCGCTCGTGATCGCGATCGACCCCGACGGGATCCTCGCGGAGGAGGCGTTGTTCTTCTCCACGATGGCGCTCGTGACCTTCGGTGGCGCGTACGCGGTGCTCTCCTACGTTCAGCAGGCGGCGGCGGTGCGGTTCGGCTGGCTGACCTCGAGCGAGATGGCCGTTGGCCTCAGCCTCGCCGAGACCACGCCCGGACCGCTGATCATGGTTGTCGTGTTCGTCGGATTCCTGGGCGCCTACCGCGAGCCGGGGTCGCTCCCCGTCGTCGCGGCAGGGGTTGCCGGCGCGCTCGTGACGGCGTGGGCGACGTTCGTGCCCAGCTTCATCTTCATCTTCCTCGGGGCGCCCTCGGTCGAGCGCCTCCGTGGCAGGGTCGGGCTCGCCGGCGCGCTCGCCGCGATCACCGCGGCGGTGGTCGGTGTGGTAGCTAACCTCGCGGTGGTCTTCGCGACGTCCGTCCTGTTCGGCGAGGTGCGCACCGTCTCGCCCTTCGGCCACGACGTCGCGCGGCCAATCGTTTCATCCGTCGTCCCGCTGGCGGTCGCCGTCGCCATCGCGGCGTTCGTCGCGATCCGGCGGTTCCGGGTCAACGTCGCATGGGTCGTGCTGGGTGCGGGGTTGGTAGGTCTGGCCGACGTGCTCGTCGGGTAGGCTTCGAGCGTGACCGACCGGACCGAGCTCGAAGCCCTCTCCTCGCAGGAGCTCCACGACCGCGCCACCCGGCTGGCGTGGCGCCGCCTCGACGTCGGCTTCCTGTGGGATCTGCTGAGCACGATCCCCGAGGCCCGCGCGGCCGTCGGGGATGAGGAGCGCGCCGAGACCGACATCATGCGCCCGCTCGCGCTCCTGAACGACCTCGTCGATGCCGACCGCGGGGACCTCGCGGACGCGCTCCGGCCCTTCTACGTCGACTACCTCGCCGAGCATGAGGAGACCCGCCCGGAGGACGAGGGCGACGACTGAGCGGAGTCTCGCGTCCTACCGGGACGAGTTCCCGATCCTGTCCCGCAAGACCTACCTGATCAGCGCCTCGCTCGGACCGATCTCGAGCCGCGCCCGGGCGAACCTCGACCGCTACCTCGACGCGTGGGCGAGCAAGGGTGCGCCGGACCACGTCTGGTTCGAGGACATCTTCCCCGCGATGGGCCGCCTCAAGGGCACGTTCGCACGGCTGGCGGGCTGCGACCCCGACGAGCTCGCGATCACGACGAACGTCTCCGTAGCGATCTCGACGATCGCCTCGGCGCTCGACTTCCGCGAGCGGAACAAGGTGGTCATGTCGGAGCTCGACTTCCCCACCGACGGGCACGTGTGGCTCGCGCAGGCCAGGCGCGGGGTCGAGATCGACTGGCTCCGCTCCCCCGACGGCCTGACGATCCCGCTGGAGGAGTACGACCGCGCGATCGACGAGCGCACCGCCGTCGTGATGGTGAACCGCGTCCTGTACCGCTCGAGCGCGATCGTCGACGCGAAGGAGATCTGCCGGATCGCGCACGAGCGCGGTGCGTTGTCGTTCCTCGACGACTACCACGGGATCGGCATCGTCCCGCTCGACCTGCACGACCTCGGCGCCGACGTGTACGCGGCCGGGGTGCTGAAGTGGCTGTGCGGCGGCCCGGGGCTGGCCTTCCTCTACGTCCGGCGCCACCTGATCTCGAAGCTGGAGCCGACGGTCACGGGCTGGTTCGGGACCGCGGAGCCGTTCGCGTTCGACACCGAGCACCTCTCATACCACCCGACGGCCCGGCGGTTCGAGCACGGCACGCCCCCCGCGCCGGCCTACTTCCTCGCGCAGGGCGGGCTCGACGTCATCGCCGAGGTCACGCCCGAGCGGATCCGAGCTCGGCAGGGCGAGCTCACCGACCACGTGATCGCGCGCGCCGACGAGATGGGACTGCCCGTCCGCACACCGCAAGAGCGAGGCGCACGCGGCGGCGTCGTGAACGTCGGAGTCGGGCCCGAGGCCGGGAAGATCTGCCACGCGCTGCTGGAGCGCGACGTCTGCACCGACTACCGCGGCGACGGCCTGCGGATCAGCCCGCACTTCTTCAACACCGAGGACGACGTCGACCGCTGCTTCGACGAGCTCGCGACGCTCCTTTGAGGCCGACGGGGACACGTCGCACCACACCGCCCTTCGGCGGGCACGTTCGGTGGCCCTCCCAACCCTCAGGCGGGCGTGGGAGCGGCCCGAGGCCGCGCGATCCGTGCCTCGCGAGGTTGGCGGGCGTAGATCCGGGCCATCACGAACGCGTAGACCAGCGCGCCCGCGAGCAAGATCCCGAGCGCGGCGAGCACCTCCAGCAGGGTGCCCTCGGCGCCGGACTGGAGCGGTGCGATGCCGAGCACTCTCTCCACCTCCTGCGCCCAGGGTCGTCCAACCGCTGGCCCACGACCGAGGTCGAACGACCCGCGCTCCGTGGGCCTCGCGGTGAGACAGATGGTGGGAGCTCATCGCCTCGCCGCCGCCCCCATGGGTCAACCGGAGGTCACGACGTGTCCCGCGCGGATCACCAGCCGCAGCTCGCCAAGGGCGTTCACGCGCTCGAGCGGGTCCGCGGCGAGCCCGACCACGTCTGCGGGCGCACCCGTCGCGAGCCGGCCGGCCGTCATAGCCTCGAGCACCTCCTCGGGCTTCATACGCACTGCTTCGTGGAGCAGGAGCGCCTCGCGGACGTGGATCCCGGGAGGGATCGGGCCGTTGCCGAGGTCGGTGCCGTACACGACCGTGCCGCCCGCGGCCCGGAACCGGACGAGGTTGTCGCACGCCGTCCTGAGCTCGGGCGTGACCTCACCGTAGGACAGGATGTCCAGCGTCGAGACGACCCGCATCGACCGCGCTGCGGCCTCGAGCAGCGGATCAGGCAGCCGCTCGGTCCACGGCGTGTGCGCGAACTCGTCGATCCCCGCTCCGACCGCCCGCTCCGCCTGGCCCGGCCCTTCGACGTGCGCGGTGACCGGGAGCTCCCGCCCGCGCGCGGCCTCGACTATCGCGGCGAGCTCGGCGTCGCTCGGCGTCGGCCCAGCGACCGCGTTCAGGGACACCTTGATCGCGGCGGCTCCGAGGCTCGCCAGCTCCGCCACCGCCGCGCGCGCGTCGTCGGGTCCCTCGAGCTCGCGCGCGGTTCCCGGCGGTGCCCAGTCGTCGCCGGTCGGGTAGCCACCGGGCGCCGTGAGCATCGGCCCCGCCGCCCGGATCAGTGGGCCGGTGAACGAGGGCAGCTCTGACGCGTCGGCGAGCGCGAAGATCTCTTCGGGCACCCACCCGAGATCGCGGACGGCGGTCACGCCTCCGAGCAGCACAGCTCCCGGATCGGCGAGCCGGATGTGTGTGTGTCGGTCGGCCACCCCGGGCATCAGGAACCCGTCGAGCTCGACGACCTCGTCCGCGGACGGCGCCGCTGCGCTCGGGCCCGCGTAGGTGATCGTCCCGCCCTCCGCGACCACGGCGGCGTGCCGAACGAGTTCGCCGGGGCCGAACCAGGCGAGTGGCGCCTTGACCTTAAGAGTCACGCTCGCGACCCTAGCGTGCGCGAGGCACCGTCGACGCGACCCGCGTCAGGCGACACCGGCGCCGCGGAGGGCCTTCAGCTCCTTGCGGAGGTCCTGCACCTCGTCGCGCAGGCGTGCCGCGTACTCGAACCGCAGGTCGCGCGCGGCCTCATGCATCTCCTCCTCGAGCTGAAGGATCAGCCGCTCGAGCTCCTCGGTGGGCATCTCGGGGAGTTCACGCTTGCGCCGACGCTTCTCGGGGGTGGGCGCGCGCCCGGAGTCGACCGACATCGTGAGCAGGATGTCCGAGACCTTCTTGCGGATCGACTGCGGGTCGATCCCGTGCTTGACGTTGTAGGCCATCTGGATCTTGCGACGGCGCTGGGTCTCGCTGATCGCCTGCTTCATCGAGTCGGTAACCTGGTCGGCGTACATGATCACGGTGCCGTCGACGTGGCGAGCCGCCCGCCCGATCGTCTGGATCAACGAGGTGTCCGAGCGCAGGAACCCCTCCTTGTCCGCGTCCAGGATCGCGACGAGCGAAACCTCGGGCAGATCGAGCCCCTCGCGGAGCAGGTTGATGCCGACGAGCACGTCGAACTCGCCCAGGCGCAGGTCGCGGATGATCTCGATCCGCTGGATCGTGTCCACCTCCGAGTGCAGGTAGCGCACGCGGATCCCCATCTCCAGCAGGTAGTCCGTGAGGTCCTCGGCCATCTTCTTCGTGAGAGTGGTGACGAGGATCCGCTGCCCCGCCTCGGCACGCTTGCGGATCTCCTCGATCAGGTCGTCGACCTGGCCCTTGGTCGGCCTGACCTGGACCTCGGGGTCGATCAGACCGGTCGGGCGCACGATCTGCTCGGCGATGCGGTTCGCCACCCTGAGCTCGTAGGGGCCGGGCGTCGCAGACATGTAGACGATCTGGTCTACCTTCTCCGCGAACTCCTCGAAGCGCAGGGGTCGGTTGTCGAGCGCGCTCGGGAGACGGAACCCGTACTCGACGAGGTTCTCCTTGCGCGTCTTATCCCCCTCGTACATGCCGTGGATCTGCGGGACCGTCACGTGCGACTCGTCGATCACGCAGAGCCAGTCGTCGGGGAAG
>DATEDE010000247.1:0-2926 GCA_035286545.1 Actinomycetota bacterium
TTCCACGCGACCGCGAACCGGCTGCTCCGCCTGCACGGCGGGGCGCTCGGCCTGTCCCCGGGATTCACCGTCCTCGACCGCACCGACACCGCCGACCTCATGGACCTGATCAGGGGTGAGCTCGGCCTCGGCGGGGGCGAGCGGCGGTTCCCGCGCAAGGAGACTCTCGCCGACGTCTACTCACGCATCGTGAACGCGCAGATCAACCTGGCCGAGGTGCTCGAGCGCGAGTACCCGTGGTGCGCCGAGGAACTCGAAGGGGTCCGCGCGATATTCGAGCGCTACGTCGAGCGCAAGCGCGCACAGGTCGCTCTCGACTACGACGATCTGCTGCTGTACTGGCAGGCGCTCTGCCGGCATCCGGCGGCGGGCGCGGCGATCTCGGAGGCGTTCGACCACGTCCTCGTCGACGAGTACCAGGACACGAACCCTCTCCAGGCCGACATCCTCGCGGCGCTCAAGCCCGCCGGGGCCGGGCTGATGGTCGTGGGCGACGACGCGCAGGCGATCTACGCGTTCCGTTCCGCGACGGTACGCAACATCCTCGAGTTCCCGGAGCGGTTCCCCGGCACCACGATCGTCAAGCTCGAGCGCAACTACCGCTCCACGCGCCCGATCCTCGATGCCACCAACGCGGTCATCGCGCTCTCGCCGCAACGGCACGAGAAGACGCTGTGGACCTCGCGCGAGGGCGGAGCGCTGCCGGAGCTGCTCACGTGCATCGACGAGCGCGACCAGGCCGACGTCGTTTGCCGTTCGATCCTGGAGCACCGCGAACGCGGGACGCCGCTCAAGCAGCAGGCGGTGCTGTTCCGCGCGGGGCACCATAGCGACATGCTCGAGGTCGAGCTGACGCGCCGGAACATCCCCTTCGTGAAGTACGGCGGGCTGAAGTTCCTCGAGTCCGCCCACGTGAAGGACGCCCTCGCGGTGCTGAGGATCGCCGACAACCCTCGCGATGAGGTGTCCTGGTTCCGCGTCCTCCAGCTCCTTGACCGCGTCGGCCCGGCCGGCGCCCGGCGGGTGATGGCCGCGATCGGCGTCACCGCCCCGGGCGACCCGATGGCCCGCTTCCGGGACCACTCGATCGCCGTCCCGGCACCCGCGCGCGTCGAGCTCGACGGACTGCGCGCGACGTTCCGCGACCTCGCCGATGGCGCCCCGCCCGCCGCCGACCTCGAGCGCGTCCGGCGGTTCCTCGAGCCGCTCCTGCGTCGTCGCTACGACCAGCCCGAGCCTCGGCTTCGCGACCTCGAACAGCTCGAGCAACTTGCGGGCGCCTTCACGAGCCGCGAGCGGTTCGTCACCGACCTCACCCTGGACCCGCCGGTCTCCACCTCGGACCTCGCAGGCCCGCCGCACCTGGACGAGGACTACGTCGTGCTATCCACGATCCACTCGGCCAAGGGCGGCGAGTGGGACGTCGTCCACGTGATCCACGCGGCCGACGGCATGATCCCGAGCGACATGGCGACCGGCGACCCCGACCAGCTCGAGGAGGAGCGGCGCCTGTTCTACGTCGCGCTCACCCGAGCGCGCGACACGCTGGTCGTCACGTTCCCGCTGCGGTACCACCGCGCCAACCGTGGCCGAGAGGATCGCCATTGGTACGCGCAGCTCACCAGGTTCCTGCCCGAGGAGGTGCGCGCACGGTTCGCCGCGGGCGCGACCTACACGGACACCTCCGACAACGTAGATGGTGCGCCGGGGGCGGCCGTCGGTGACGGCGCCGTCGAGGCGCTCCTCGCCGGTCTCTGGGCCGACTGACCCCTACCGCTCGACGCGACCCGCGCCTACGAGCGCCTCTTGAGGTCCGCCAGGATCTCCCGGGCCGCGTTTGCGCCCGGCGCGCCGGTCACGCCGCCCCCCGGGTGAGCGCCCGAGCCGCACAGGTAGAGCCCGGGCAGGCCGAACCGGTACCGCGCGTGCCCGAATAGCGGGCGCCACACGAAGAACTGGTCCAGGCCCGGCTCGGCGTGGTAGACGTGCCCGCCCGACAGGCCGTAGTCGGTCTCGAGATCCACGGGCGTGATCACCTGCCGAGCCACGACGAGGTCGGACAACCCCGGCGCGTACCGCTCCATCGTCTTGACCACCAAGTCGGCCAGGCGGTCTCGTTCGACGCTCCAGTCGCCCTCGCGCAAGGTGTACGGCGTCCACTGGGCGACGATGCTCATCACGTGCTGGCCCTCGGGCGCGAGCGACGGGTCCGAGATCGTGGGGATCGTCGCCTCCAGGTACGGATCGTCGCTGATGCGCCCGTACTTGCTGGCGTCGAACGCGTGCTCGAGGTGGTCGATCGAGTGGCCGATCACGATCCGGCCGGCCAGGCGCTCGGGCTCGGCGCCGTCGAAGGACGGCAGGCTCGAGAGCGCGAGGTTGACCTTGCTCACCGTGCCGGGCGTCCGGATGTTCGTCGCGCGCCAGCGCAGGTGCGGTCCGATCTCGACCGGGTCGACGAGCGTCGTCAGCGTGCGCTTGGGGTCGGCCGCGGTTACGACGACCCGCGCGCGGATCTCGGAGCCATCGGCGAGCGCGACGCCCGTCGCCCGCTGGTCTTCCGTGAGCACCCGCGCGACCTCGGCGCCGGTGCGGATCTCCGCCCCGAAGGACCGGGCCGCGTTCGCGAGCGCCTCGGCCAGCGCACCGGGCCCACCCTTCGCGATCGTCGATTGCCCAGGCGCCCCGCCGTCGTTCCCCGCGGAGTCCGCGAGCAGGACCGCCGTCGTGCCGGCCGACCACGGTCCCATCGCCGTGTACTGGACCGCGCGGCTCGCGATCGCGCCGCGCACGGCATCGGTCTGGAACGTCTCGGCGACGTAGTCCGCGATCGCCATCGACAGCGCCCGGGTCGCCTCGCGACCGGGCTTCTTGCCCAGGCGCCTGAAGGCGTTCCCGAGCTTGAGCCCGTTCAGCGCGTCGGCCA
>DATEDE010000248.1:0-4626 GCA_035286545.1 Actinomycetota bacterium
ACCAGCGGAGCGTGAGGTGGCGGGCGGCCCGGGCCTCGTCCAGGCGCCGGACGGGCGTGGTGACCGGCGCCTCGTGAAGGAGGTCCGGATCCTCGTGGGCCTCGCGGTGAGCCTGAAGGAGGGCCTCGGCGAACGCGTCGAGCACCTCCTGGGTCTCGGTCTCCGTGGGCTCGACCATCAGAGCCTCTTCGACCACCAGCGGGAAGTAGACCGTCGAGGGGTGGTAGCCCAGATCGATCACGCGCTTGGCGACGTCCATCGCCCGGATCCCCGTCTCCTCCTTCAGGGCGCGGGCTGTGGCGACGAACTCGTGCATCGGGGGCATGTCCGGGTGCTCCATCGGGAAGGCGTCCTTCAACAGGTGGGCAAGGTAGTTCGCGTTCAGCACCGCGAGGTCGGCGACCTCCTTCAGGCCGTCGCGCCCATGCAGGAACACGTAGGCGTAGGCCCGGACCAAGATCGCGAAGTTGCCCAGGAACCCGTGCATGCGCCCGATCGACTCAGGGAACGCCGTTTCCAGGCCGAAGGAGCCGTCCTCGCGCAGCTCGACGCGCGGCGCCGGCAGGAAGGGAACGAGCACCTCGCTCACGCCAACCGGACCGGCGCCCGGTCCTCCCCCACCGTGCGGCGTCGCGAAGGTCTTGTGTGTGTTGATGTGCACGATGTCGAACCCCATGTCGCCCGGCCGGCACCTGCCGAGGATCGCGTTCAGGTTGGCGCCGTCGTAGTAGACGAGGCCACCGACGCCGTGGATCACCTCGGTGATGCGCTGGATCTCCTCCTCGAACAGCCCCAGGGTGTTGGGGTTGGTGAGCATCAGGCCGGCCACATCTTCGTTCGCCAGCTTCTCGAGCGCCGACACGTCCACGAGGCCGCGCGAGTCGCTGGGCACCGGCTGCACTTCGTAGCCGGACAGGCGGACGCTGGCCGGGTTCGTGCCGTGGGCCGAGTCGGGGATCAACACGCGCCGCCGTGGGTTCCCCGCCTTCGTGTGGTGCGCTCGCATGATCAGCAGACCCGTGAGCTCGCCGCAGGCCCCGGCCGGCGGCTGGAGCGTGGCGCGGGCCATCCCCGTGATCTCACACAGGGCCCGTTCCAGGCGCCACATCAGCTCCAGGGAGCCCTGGACCGTGTGGTCGGGCTGGCGGGGGTGGGCGCGCTGGAAACCGGGGAGCGAAGCCCCGGCCTCGGAGATCTTCGGGTTGTACTTCATCGAGCAGGACCCGAGGGGGTAGACGCCCGTGTCGACCCCGTAGTTCAGCTGCGACAGTCGCGTGTAGTGCGTCACCAGGTCGCGCTCCGCGACCTCTGGAAGGCCGACGGATCCATGGCGTGCGTGCTCGGCTGGGAGCCGCGTCTCCGGCACGTCGAGCCTGGGCAGGCTGTACGCCCGGCGTCCGGGCCGCGAGAGGTCCTTCAGCGTCCCCCGCCCGTCGGGCGGCCCCTGGGTGCGGACCGGCGCTCCGGAGCCCCTCAAGCGAGCACCGCCCTGAGGGCCGTCGCCAGGCCGTCGATCTCCTCCCGCGTTCGCCGCTCGGTGACGGCCACCAGCAGGGCGTGGCCGTCGGCGTCGGGCAGCGGGACCGCGAGGTAGCCGCGCTCCACGAGCGCGTCGCGAACCTCGGCTGCCGGCCGCGGCAGCCGCAGCGGGAACTCCTTGAAGAACGGTGCGTCGTCGAACAGCAGCTCGACACCGGGCACCTCGGTGAGGCGCTCGGCCGCATAGGCGGCCTTGGACGCACAGGCACGCCCCAACTCCTCGAGGCCCTGCGGTCCGAGCCAGCCCAGGTATACGGTGGCGGCGATCGCCATGAGCGTCTGGTTCGTGCAGATGTTGCTCGTCGCCTTCTCGCGACGGATGTGCTGCTCGCGGGCCTGGAGCGTCAGGACGTACCCCGTGCGGCCGTCCACGTCCCGGGTCTCGCCCACGATGCGCCCGGGCAGGCGCCTGACGTCGTCCAGTCGGGTCGCGATCACGCCGAGGTAGGGCCCGCCGTGGTTCAAGTGGTTGCCCAGGACCTGGCCCTCGGCCACGGCTATGTCCGCCCGTAGATCTCCCGGCGGTGCCATCACGCCGAGTGACAGAGGGTCGAAGATCTGGATCGCACGCGCCCCGCCCGCGTGAGCCTGGCCGAATAGGTCCCGCGCCGGCTCCAGTAGCCCATAGGCGTTCGGGTGCTGGACGATCACGCAGGCGACGTCATCGCCGACCTCCGGGCGCCCACCTCGCCCCCCCTGGACCTCGAACACCTCCGGCTCGTAGCCCGAGCCCCGGCCGTAGGTGCGCAGCGTCTCGACGTATCTAGGGTCAACCCCGCCCGAGACCAGGACCCTGTCGCGCCCACGGCTCGAGCGGGCCAGGTTCACGGCCTCGGCGAGCGCGGTGGCGCCGTCGTACAGCGACGCGTTCGAGACCTCCAGGCCGGTGAGCTCGCAGATCATCGACTGGTACTCGAACAGGGCCTGCAATACGCCCTGCGAGAGTTCGGGCTGGTAGGGCGTGTACGAGGTGTAGAACTCCGAGCGTCCTGCCAGGGACCATACGACCGCGGGCACGTAGTGGTCGTACGCCCCCCCGCCGGCGAAGCAGATGAGATCCTGCGCGCTGCGGTTGCGGCCGGCGAGCTCGGTGAGGTCGGCGAGGATCTCCATCTCGGAGACGCCCTCGGGCAGATCCAACGGCCTGTCGAGCCGCACGGCGGCGGGGATCTGATCGAACAGCTCGTCCACGCTCGAACGGCCGATGGCCCCGAGCATCCGGGCGACGTCCTCGTCTGTGTGCGGCGCGAACCTCATGCCGGACGGTGAGTGTAGCCTGTCCGGCGAACGAGCCTGACCCTGATCAGGCCGACGTCCTGGTCCTCAGCCCGAGACGTCCTCGAGCCCGTACTTCGACACCAGCGACAGGTAGTCGCGCTGGTAGAAGATCTTGCAGTTGACACCCGGGTATAGCTCACGCAGGCGCCGGACCTTGCGGTTCTTCTTCGTCACGAGCTTCTGGTTCAGCGTTGTGATCTCTATGTACAGGTCGTACTGGGGAAGGTAGAAGTCGGGCGTGAAGCGCTGCACGGCGTTGCCGTCCCGGTCCCATTCGAGGTCGAACGAGGTCGGCTCGTAGTCCCAGTCGATCTGGTAGAAGTCCAGCAGCTGCGCGAACTGGCGTTCGCTCGCATGCGCGAAGGAAACGCCGTCGCTCCTCAGCCCCTGCGCGTCGGCGGCAGCGGCCTCGTTCACACGCCTCCGGCGGAGGCGGCGCGACCCTTCTTCCGGTCGCCCTTGGCGACCGTGCCCTGCAGGTCCGTCCATAGCCTGTCCACGGCGATCGCGAACACCGCCTGGCCCCCGCGGACCAGGTCGACGATCGCCTCCGGAGACTCCACCGAGTAGATACGAGACCCGTCCGAGACCAGGGTCGTCCCCAGCGGCGGCTCCTTCAGGGCCTTCAGGGTGCCCATCGCCTCGCGGATCCGCTGCAGACTGACCCCGCTGTCCAGCATCCGCTTGATGAGTTTGAGCGTGGCCAGATCCTGGAACGAGTACAAGCGTTGGGACCCGGAGCCCTGGGCGTCCTTGATCGATGGCCTGACCAGGCCCGTCCGGGCCCAGTAATCGAGCTGGCGGTAGCTGATCCCGACGATCTTGATGACCTCGGGGACGCGATATCCCTGCTCAGTCATGACAACTCCGTAATTACGCGGGCGTCGGCATGCTAGGCAGCCCCGGCGTCCGTGTCAATCACCCCTCCGGACCTGACCCGGAGGGCTCCCCAGAGGGCGCCGGAAAGGCCTCCTGACCTGCGGAGGGGCCGGGGGGCGCCGCGACCGGCTAGGATTCGCCGTCCCCTCGGCCTGGAGGTCCGCGCATGCGTGAAGCATCGGTTCGCCGACGCACGATGGTGGTGGCGGCGGCCACGGCGCTCACGCTCGGCCTCGGCCTGGTCCAGGCGCCCCGGGCCGATGCCGCGCTCGGCCGGCTGGAGAAGAAGCTGTTGCGGATCGTGAACCGCACGCGCGACCGTCACGACCTGCGCCTGCTGAAGATCGACCGCTCGCTCTCGCGCCCCTCCGAGAGGCACACCCGGCGGATGATCCGCCAGGATCGCCTGTTCGACCCGCCCAACCTCGAGGAGATCCTGGCCGACTACGAGTGGGACGACTTGGGCGCCGACGTGGTCGGTTGCGGGAGCACGCTCAAGGAGCTCCACCGGATCTTGATGACCGAGGATCTCCACCGGACGATCCTGCTGCACCCCAAGCTTCGTCGGGTCGGGATCGGCGTGGTGGTGGCCGACGAGCGGAACCGCTGCGGCCGCGGCTCGTTCTGGGCTACCGAGATCCTGTACGGCTGAGCTGCGGGACCACTCGAAAGCCGGGCGCTGGGCTACTCGAAGTCCTCGGGCGCGACGTTCTCGAGGAACTCGCGGAACTGCTGGAGCTGCTGCTCGGCGTCCTCGGTCTCGTCTTCGGCCGGGATCAGGATCGAGGCCTCCGCCAGGACGTCCTCGTTCGCGAAGATCTTGCAGCCGAGCCGCACCGCGAGCGCGATGGCATCCGAGGGACGGGAGGAGACCTCGTATGAGGAACCGTTGCGCTGCAGGCCTATCACGGCATGGAACACGCCGTCGCG
>DATEDE010000249.1:0-2060 GCA_035286545.1 Actinomycetota bacterium
CTCGCCTCCGTGCGCCTCGACGAGCCGGACCGCCTCCTCGACGGCGCACTCTTCGTGCGGGCTCACCGTGAACCCGAGGAATCGCGTGTCGATCGTGCGGGCGTCGTCGGACAGCACGATCTTGCCCCCGGTGATCGGAACCCGCTTGACGCAGACGAGGATCCGCACGTCGCTAAGACTTCATCCGGTCGTTGCCGGGGTCGAACAGCGGCGTGTTCCCGACGACCGCGACGGTCACCGGGTACCGCTCGCCGAAGTACTCGACCGCGAGCTCGGCTCCGATACGGGCGTGCTCCGGAGGCAGGTACGACATCAGCAGGTGTTTGCCGACCGAAGGTCCCGAGCCCGCGCTGGTCACGTACGATCGCCGGCCCTCGCGATCCTCGATGGGATCTCCATCACGCGTCAGGATCGGTTCGCGCCCGAGCATGTAGCGCTTCGCGCCGCTCGCCGATGTCGGATCGTCGACCAACAGGGTGCAGAGGAGCGTCGAGGGATCCCCGTCCCGTTGCCGCAGGTACGCCTCGCGGCCTATGAACGCATCCTCTTTGACGGTGGGTCTCGCGAGCCCGCCCTCGACGAGGTCGTACTCGAGCTCGAGCTCGTTGCCGTGTGCCCGGTAGCTCTTCTCGAGGCGCCCGGTCGTGAGATACACGCCGACGCCGACGGGCAGGATCCCGTGGGGCCTCCCCACCTCCCACAACGTGTTCCACAGGCGCGCGCCCTGCTCCATGGGGACGTACAGCTCCCAGCCGAGCTCACCCACGTAGGAGATGCGCGAGGCGAGGGCGAGCACGGTCCCGATCTCGATCCAGCGACATGACGCGAACCCGAACCCTTCGTGCGAGACGTCGTCCCCGGTGACCGAGGCGAGCACGTGGCGGGCCCTCGGTCCCCACAGGCCTAACGTGGACCACGCCGACGTCTGGTCGTCGAGGTGCGCCGAGCCATCGGTAGGCAGGTGGTCGAGGAACCACTTGCGGTCGATCCTGCCCGAGGCGCCACCGGTCACGATGCGAAAGACGTCGGCGGACAGCCGCATGATGGTGAGGTCGGCCTTCACCCCTCCGGCATCGTTCAGCAGCGACGTGTACACGACCCGGCCGACCGGGACATCGATCTGCGCCACGGCCATGCCCTGCAAGAACCCGAGGGCACCGCGACCGGACACGTCGAAGATCGCGAACGCCGACAGGTCCACCATCCCCACCCGTTCGCGCATCGCGAGGTGCTCGGCGTTGATGATCGGCGACCACCAGCGCGACTCCCATTCGGCCTGCCGCGGCATAACGCGGTCCCCGTACTCTTCGAGGAGCCCCGCGTTGGCCTCGTACCAGTTCGGCCGCTCCCAGCCGCCGCCCTCGATGAACACCGCGCCGAGTGCCTGCTGATGGTCGAAGAAGGGCCCGACGCGCACCCCACGGTTGGAAGCCCACTGCTCGGCGGGATGCACGATGCCGTACGTCTTGTTGTAGCCCTCTTCGGTTCGCGCACGGATGTGTGCGCTCGTGCGCTGGTGTTCGTAGAACCGCGCGATGTCTGACCCGTGAGGGTCGATCTCCGGAGAGCCGTCGGTCATCCACTCGGCGATCGTCTTCGCGATCCCCGGGCCCTCCTTCACCCAGATCGCGGCAGCCGACCAGAGCCCCTTCACCTCGGGGGTCTCGCCGAGGATCGGGTTGCCGTCCGGCGTGAGCGAGAGCAGCCCGTTGATCGCGTACTTCACGCCGACGCGCTCGTCCCCGACGATCTCGGGCATCAGCTCGAGCGCATCTTCCATCTGCGCATCGAAGTCCTCCTGGGTGAAGGGCAGCTCGGTCGGGCTCATCGCGGACGCCTCGATCGAGGGGATGTCGTTCGCGTTCATGAGGATCGGACGGTGAGCGTAGGAGCCGATCTCGAGCTCGCTCCCGTGCTGGCGTTCGTACATGTTCGTGTCCATGTCGCGAACGATCGGGAACTCGATCTCGCCGACACTGTCCGCGAACATCGGGACCGGTCCCACGTCGATCATCTGGTGGATTGCCGGTGAGAGGGGGATCGACGCGCCGGCCATCGCC
>DATEDE010000250.1:0-6527 GCA_035286545.1 Actinomycetota bacterium
CGCTGGGCCCGGATCCACTCGGTGACCTGGTGGATCTCCTTCTCGGTGACCCACGCCGCCTGTAGGCGAGAGGGCTTGGAGGCCGAGGAAGGCGCGAACAGCATGTCGCCGTGGCCGACCAGCTTCTCGGCGCCGTTCATGTCCAAGATCACCCGGCTGTCGGCCTGGCTCGAGGTCATGAGCGCGATGCGGCTGGGGATGTTCGCCTTGATCAGACCGGTCACGACATCGACGCTCGGGCGCTGGGTCGCCACGACGAGGTGGATACCGACGGCCCGCGCCATCTGCGCGATCCGGCAGATCGCGTCCTCGACGTCGCGGGGCGCGACCATCATGAGGTCGGCGAGCTCGTCGATCACCACGAGCAGGTACGGGAAGTCCTCGACCTTGTCCTCCTGCCCGGGGGGGATCCGGAGCGTGCCCTCCTCGAGTCCCTGACGGAAGCCGTCGATGTCCCGGACGCCGACCATAGCGAGCAGCTCGTAGCGCTGCTCCATCTCGCGCACCACCCACGACAGCGCCTCCGCCGCGCGCTTGGGATGCACGATCACCGGCACGAGCAGGTGGGGCAGGTCCGCGAAGTGCGTCAGCTCGACGCGTTTCGGGTCGACGAGCACGAGCTTGACCTCGTCGGGGTGGGTCCGCATCAAGACCGAGGTGATGAAGCAGCTTATGAGGCTCGACTTGCCGGCGCCGGTGGCACCCGCGATGAGCAGGTGCGGCATCTTAGTGAGGTTCACGAGCTGAGCACGCCCGTGCACATCCTTGCCGAGCGCGACCGATAGCGGGTGCGGGTCGTCTGTGGCGGCGCGCGAACGCAGGATGTCGCCGAGCATCACGAAGTCGCGGACCTTGTTGGGGACCTCGACGCCGATCGCGCTCTTGCCGGGGATCGGGGCGATGATCCGCACGTCGGGGGTCGCGAGCGCGTAGGCGATGTCGTCGCCAAGGGCGAGGACCTTGTTCACCTTCGTGCCGGCCTCGACCTCGACCTCGTAGAGCGTCACGGTCGGTCCCCGGTGTGCCGCCACGACGTGGGCCGGGACGCCGAACGTGTGGAAGGTGCGCTCGAGCGCCTGCATCTGGTGCTCCTCGTCGCGCTCGGAGCCGCCGGAGGCCGGTGAGGTCCGGAGCAGCTCGAGCGGGGGCGGGAGGTACCGCCCGCCCGGGGAGACCGGGCGCACGAGCTCGGGAACCTCGATCGGCCCGGGTTCGCGGTCGGCGAACCCGTCGTCCTCGGGGAGCTCGAGGACCGGGATGCCGGGCTCGGTGTGGATCACGCGCGGCTCGCGCCGACGCGGGGCGGGCTCCTCCTCGAGCTCCTCCTCCTCGTCCTCGTACTGGTCGTCCCGGCGGGAGAACATGCCCCGGACGCGATCCCACACGGATGAGAGCGGCGTCCCGGTGAAGATGAGCAGGCCGAGCACCACGACGCCGCTCCACACGATCACGACGCCGATGCGCGAAACGAGCTTGCCGAGCGGCCACGCCGCCATGGCGCCGATCACGCCGGCTGCCTCGCTCACGCGGTCGTAGCCGGCGAACGGCCTCGGGTGGCCGCGCAGGAGCGACAGCAGCGCCAGCACGCCGACGAGCGCTATCGCGAACCCGATGAACATGCGCACCCGGTCCTGCTCCGCGTTGCCGCGGAGCAGCAGGACCCCCCAGAACACCGCGATGACCGGGAACACCACTGCGGCCAAGCCGACGGCGGCGTGCAGGGACCAGTCCAGCCCTCGGCCGACCGGCCCAGCGGCCTCGAACCACAGGCCCAACACGGTGAGGAGCCCGAGCACGACCAAGCCGATCCCGAGGGCGTCGCGCGCCCAGGGGGAAAGGTGGCTCCGGACCGACGTGCGGGCGGGGCCGCGCGCCTTGCCGCGGCCCTTCGTCTTCGTCGCCAACTAAACCTCCACGATCACGGGCACGATCACCGGCTTGCGCTGCGTGACCTCGTAGAAGTACTTGCCGAGCACGCGCCGGACGTTCTGCTCGAGCACCCCCCGGTCCACGACCTCGGCCTGGGCGCTGTCCTGCAGGGAGAGCATGACGCGTTCGCGCGCCTCTTCAAGGATGTCGCCCGAGGTCTCCTCGAACACGAACCCACGGTTCACGATGTCCGGGCCCGAGACCAGCTGGCCGTGATGCGCGTCGATCGCGACCACCACCACCACCACGCCGTCGGAGGACAGCTTGCGCCGGTCGCGGAGCACCACCTGACCGACGTCCCCGATCCCCAGGCCGTCGACGAACGTCATCCCGGCCGGGGCGCGGTCCACGACCTGCACCTTCTCCCCCACCTCCACCACGTCGCCGTCCTCGCAGAGCAGGACGTGGTCGGACGCGATGCCGACCTCGGTCGCGATCTTCGCGTGGTGCGCGAGGTGCCGCCGCTCGCCGTGGATCGGGATGAACCAGCGCGGCCGCACGAGCGAGAGCATCAGGCGGAGTTCCTCGGCGGCGGCGTGGCCGCTGGCGTGGACCGCGTAGGCGGGCAGATGGAACACGTCGGCGCCCGTTCGATACAGGCCGTCCACCACGCGGTGGATCGCCGGCTCGTTCCCCGGGATCAGGCTGCTCGAGAGGACCACGCTGTCGCCCGCGCCTAGCTTGACCCACTTGTGCTCTCGCGCCGCCATCAGCGAGAGGGCCGAGAACGGCTCGCCCTGGGAGCCGGTGCAGATCACGACGACCCGTGAGGGGTCCAGGCGCTCGACCTCCTCGATCGGCACGACGTCCTGCTCGGGCGCGTGCAGCAGCCCGAGCTCGCGCGCGGCGGCGACGCTCTGGTGCATCGAGCGGCCGAGGAACGCGACGACGCGCTCGTCGGCACGCGCCGCGTTCACGACCTGCTGGACCCGGTGGATGTGGCTGCTGAAGCAGGCGACCACGACGATCTGCGGCGCGCGGGCGATGATGTCCTGCAGCACGGGCCCGACGCTGCGCTCGCTGTCCGTGTATCCGGCCTCCTCCGCGTTCGTGGAGTCCGACAGGAGCAGGTGCACGCCCCGCCCCGCCTCCTCGGCCAGACCGTGCAGGTCGGTGGGCCGGCCGTCGAGCGGCGTCTGGTCGACCTTGAAGTCGCCGGTGTGCAGGATCGAGCCGAACGGCGTGTCGATCACGACCGCCATCCCATCGGGGATCGAATGCGTCACCCTAAGGAACCGCATCGAGAAAGGCCCCGCACTCGCATCCTCCCCGGGGGTTACCTGGCGGAACTCGGCACGGTCACGGACTCCGTGCTCCTCGAGCTGCCCCTCGAGCAAGGCGAGCGTGAAGGCGGTGCCGTAGACCGGGAGAGCGCCGCCCTCGAACTCGCGGAGCAGGTATGGGAGCGCGCCGATGTGGTCCTGGTGGCCGTGCGTGAGCACCACCGCCTCGAGGTCATCGAACCGCTCCCGCACGTACTCGAAGTCCGGCAGGACGAGATCAACGCCCGGCATCTCCGCGTGCGGGAAGGACAGGCCGACGTCCACGATCAGCATGCGCCCGCCGAGCTCGACGCATGCCATGTTGCGCCCGACCTCCCCGACCCCGCCGAGGAAGACGACCCGCGCGGACGGATCAGACGAGGCCGGCATCGACCAGCGCCTTCCGGATCCGCTCGCGCTCCTCGGCGGTGGCCGGCACGAGCGGCAACCTCGGCGGCCCGACCGGATGGCCGACCATCTCGAGCGCGGTCTTCACCGGGATCGGGTTCGAGGTGATGAACAAGGCGTTGAACAGCGGCGTGAGCTCCTCGTGGATCTTGCGTGCCGCGGGGATGTCCCCCGAGAAGATCAGATCGCAGAGCTGGCGGATCTTCCCGCCGACCAGGTGCGAGGCCACGCTCACGATGCCGACGGCGCCCAGGCACAGGTAGCCGAAGGTCGCCCAGTCGTCTCCAGAGTAGACCTCGAAGTCCGGCGGGGCCTCGGAGATCAACCGGCTGATCGACTGGAAGTCACCGGTCGAGTCCTTGACCGCCACGATGTTCCGCACCTCGGCCATGCGCAACAGCGTGTCGTGCTCGATGCGGATCCCGGTCCGGCCGGGGATGTTGTAGGCCATCACCGGGATGCTCACCGCCTTCGCGACCCTGCTGAAGTGCTCGAGCAGGCCGGCCTGGGGCGGCTTGTTGTAGTAGGGCGTCACGAGCAGCAGTCCGTCTGCGCCGAGCTCCTCGGCCTCGCGTGATAGCTCTAGCGTCTCGGCCGTGTTGTAGGTCCCGGTGCCGCACAGGACCTTGCCGCGGCCCTTCGCCACCTCGAGCACCGCGCGGAAGAGCTCGAGCTTCTCTTTGTGCGTGAGGGTCGGCGACTCGCCGGTCGAACCGGCGACGACGAGCGACTCGGAGCCGTGCTCGTACAGGTGGGCGGCGAGCGACCCGGCGGCGTCCAGGTCGAGGGTGTGATCCTCGCGGAAGGGGGTGACCATGGCGGTGACGACCGCCCCGAACCTACCGGCCATGTTGCCTCCTCGCTCCGGTGCGGCGGTCGGTGCACCGAGCCTGCGTGACGACGTCGGGCCGGGCGACCGGGCCCCGCACAGGCGTCCTGGCTTGCCGCGGCCGTCCGACCCCACGTTCGAGGCGGCAGCCTAGCACCGTTCCACTTCCCGCACAAATGCCACATCTGCCACATGTTGCACATGTCGCGAGGGAGGTTCAGGGGGCCGAAGGGGAACGGGTGCAAGCTGCGGCAAGAGCGTCGCCCGAGCCTCTAGCATCACCTGCGCCCCGCGATCCCGCCCGACTTGGGCGTCGTGGTCGGGGCTATCCTAGCCGCATGCCGAGGATCTACACCAAGACCGGCGACGACGGCACAACGGGGTTGCTGTTCGGGGGCCGGGTTTCCAAGGCCGACCCGGTGGCGGAGGCGTGCGGGACGATCGACGAGGCCGTGGCGGCGCTCGGGCTCGCGAGGGCACTGGCCGAGGAGCCGGCGTTGGAGGAGGGGGTGCTACAGGTCCAGCGCGAGCTGTTCGTGCTGGGGGCGGACCTGGCGACCAATCCCGCCGAGCGGGCCCGCCTGGAGCCGGGGATCTCGCTCGTCACGCCCGAGATGGTCACTCGCCTCGAGACCTGGATCGACGAACTGGTCCTGGCCCATCCACTGCCGCAGGCGTTCATCGTGCCCGGAGCGAACGCGGTCTCTGCGACGGTGGACGTGGCACGCGGGATCGTACGCCGGGCCGAGCGTCGGGTCGTGGACCTTCGCGAGGCGGGTACGGAGGTGAACGAGGCCGTCCTGCGCTACCTGAACCGGCTCTCGGACCTGCTGTTCGTGCTGGCGCGGATCGAGGCGGGCGACGCCGAGCCCCTCAGCCGCGATCCCTAGCCGGTCCTCACGAACGCCCCGTAGTTGTCCTTGCCGAACAGCAGGACGAGCAGCCCGATCTGGTCGACCTCCGTCTCGCCGAGCGAGATCTCGAACGTCGCCGGATCGCCTGCTGCAACGGGCTCGCTCCCCTGCACCTCGACCTGGATCTCGTGCCCGTCGACGGCGTCCAGGACGTAGAGGTCGGGCTTGTCCAGGTCGTGGTCGGTCCCGTTGTCGACCTCGACCGTCCCCGAGGTCCCCTGGATGTTCACCGTGACCTTCAGGCCGGCGTTCTCGTAGGTGAACACGCCGACGCCGGGGGTGAAGGTCCGCGCCGGGGTCGGGCCGGTGTCCTGGGACCCGGTGGACCCGGTGGGACCGACGTTCGGCTCCTCGCCACCCGTGCAGGCGCCCAGGAGCAGGGCCGAGGCGAGCGTGAGCACGGCGAAGCGACGGGTAGTCTTCACGGGTCGCGGCATGCTACACGAACCGCCTCGGGAGGAACCCGCAGTTGAGGACCCTCGAACTCCGTCGTCACGCCCGGCGCGATCCGACCGCGGACCGGCTCTCGCCCGATGGGCAGGAGCAGGCCCAGTCGGTCGGCGCGGCCCTGGCCGGTGGCTACGAGGTGGTCTTCATCTCGCCCGCGCACCGCGCCGCCGAGACCGTCGCCTGGATGCTCCGAGGGCTGGGCGAGCAGCTCCCCGGCCACGCGGTTATCCCTGGCCTCGGGGCGCAGGACAACGACGGTTCCCCGCTCGCGATGGCCGGCGTGGTCGTCGCGCTGCTGGACGCGGTCCCCGAGGAGCGCCGTGGCCTCGCGATCTCGCACACCCCGCTGATCGAGCGCGCGGTTCTCGGCCTGACCGCGCACGAGCTCGAACCGCTCGGCGAGTGCGAAGGCGTCCTGCTCACCAAAGAGCACGACCAGGCCGCCGTCGAGATGCAGGAGCTCCGGCTCCCCTAGCGCGTGGATCCGTCCTCCGCGCTCGCGGCCTTCGGGCTCGGCGTCGCCCTCGGGACCTCGCCCGGTCCCGTCCAGTTGCTGCTGTTCTCCGAGGCTTCTCGTGGGGGCGTGCGCCGAGGACTGCTCACGATGGCCGGCGCCAACGGGACGTTCGGCCTGATGATGCTGCTCCTGGCCGCCGGGCTCTCCTCGCTCGAGCCGGGAGAGTCGTTCCTACGCGTGGTGCAGGTGGTCGGCGGCGCGTTCCTCGTGTTCCTGGC
>DATEDE010000251.1:0-6374 GCA_035286545.1 Actinomycetota bacterium
CCTGTTCCCCGAGTTCCAGGCAGCCGTGTTCCCCGCGGACGGCAGTGTGCCGCTCGTGCTGGACGCGATCTACCAGCTCGGCCTGCTGCTCCTGATGTTCAGCGCGGGGGTCGAGATCCGGGCAGCCTTCCACGCGGGCGAGCGCCGCACGGTCGCCTGGGTGAGCGGGGTCGGCACCGTGTTGCCGTTCCTCGCGGGGCTGGGGTTGTTGGCGTTCCTCGATCTGGGGCGCTCGCGGGGGCCGGCGGCGACCGACGCGTCGTTCCTCCTCGTGTTCGCGATCGCGATCGCGGTGACCAGCATCCCGGTGATCTCGCGGATCATGCTCGATCTCGGCATCCTCGAGACCTCGTTCGCCCGGATCGTGCTCGCGGTGGCCGTGATCGAGGACGTCATCCTGTACGTCCTGCTCGCCATCGCGCTCGGCCTGGCTGCTCGAGGATCCGGGGAGGTATACGGGCTGCCGGGGCTGCTCGACCTCGACCCGTCCGGGGCCGCTTCGGTCGTCTACCACGTCGTCGCCACGCTCGCGTTCTTGGGGATCTCGCTCGTGGTCGGGCCGCCGGTCTACCGTCGCGTGCTCCGGTTCCGCTTCAACGTGGTGAGGCGCGGGAGTGCCATCGGGTTCCAGCTCGTGTTCATGTTCCTAGCGACCGCCGTCGCCGTCTTCCTGGGTGTGGTGCCGCTGTTCGGGGCGTTCGTCGCCGGCATCGTCGTGGCGTCCTCATCGGCCAAGGGGAGCGCCGCGGCGCGAGAGGAGATCAAGAACTTCTCCTTCGCCTTCTTTATCCCGATCTACTTCGCGATCGTCGGCTTGCGCCTCGATCTGGTTCGGGAATTCGATCTCCTCTTCTTCCTCTGGTTCGCCGCCTTCGCGTGCCTCGCGAAGTCGACAAGCGTCTACCTCGGGGCGCGCGCGGCACGTGAGAGCGCCGCTACGTCGATGGATCTCGCGATCGCGCTCAACGCCCGCGGCGGCCCGGGGATCGTGCTCGCCTCCGTGGCGCTGGACGCGGCCATCATCAGCGAGACCTTCTACTCCACGCTGGTGCTGCTGGCCATCGTCACCTCGCTGGCCGCAGGTTCATGGCTCGGGCGGGCCGTTCGAACGGGGCGCCCCCTTCGCGAAGAACCATCTATCGCGACCGAACTTCCGGCGGCCGAGTCGGACCTTTCGTGAGATCCGAGGCATCTCCTCGAGTCGCTCCGCCATCTACGGTCCGCGCGTCCCAGCGCGCTTAAGGTCAGCCCAGGACCCGGTAGAGGCGCCAGCGATCGGGGATACCCTTGAGTTCGTGCTCGCCCGCGTCCTCGAAGGTGAGGCCGCTGCCCGCGACCACGTCCTTGACCGTCTGGGACACGAGCACCTCGGACGCGCCGGCCTTCGCGCCCACCCGAGCACCGATAGCGACGCCGAGCCCGGCGACATCGTCGCCGTCGAGCGCGACCTCGCCGGTGTGCAGGCCGGATCTCGATGCCGAGCGGCTTGACACGCGACGCGATCGCCTCCGCGCAGCGGACCCGCGGGCGGGACCGTCGAACGTGGCGAGGAACCCATCGCCCATCGTCTTGATCTGGCGCCCGCGGAACCGCCCCAGGTTCGCCCGAACGATCTGGTCGTGCTGCCCGCGGATCTCTGTCCACGCTCTATCGCCCATCGCCGCGCTCTGGGCCGTGGAGTCCACGATGTCGGTGAACAGGACGGTCGCGAGCACCCGGTCGAACTCGACCTCGTCGTCGCGGATCCGCCGGGCGAACCGCTCCACGTTCTCGAGCACCGCGTCGGCCGCGTCCCAGAAGAGCACGTGGTCATCGAAGGGAAGACCAGGTCGACCGGACCTTCGCCGAAGACCTGGTAGGCGATGTGGACGCCGTCCACGGTCTTGGCGTAGCGGGTCTCCGGCACATTCATCTCTGGACGATCCCCTCGAGGCGCTCGGCCATCTTCGGACTGGCGCCGTCGTCCTCGTGCTTGAAGTAGCAATAGACGTCGCTGCCCGACCCGAGGGCCGGACGGATGCGCTCGGCCCAGGCTCGGAGCTCGTCGTCCGTGTACTCGGTCTTGCGGAGCCGCAGGTACCCGAACGGTTCCCACCCTAGGTCGTCGGGGCCCGGGTCCTTCTCGTCCGTCTCGGCGACGCACCAAGCGACGCCCTGGTCCAGGAGGAGCTCGCGCGCCGCCGCCCACGAGGCGTGACGGAACTCCATCGCGGCCCGAGGCGTCGGCGGCAGGTACCCGACGAACGACTCGATCAGCGAGCGGTCGTACACGAGGTTCGGCGGGCACTGGTACAGGACGGTGCCGAGCCTGTCGCCGAGCACCTTGGCGGCGTCCAGGAACGCTCGGACGTCCTCGTCAACGTCGGCCAGGCGCTTGAAGTGCGTGATCCGCTGGTTCGCCTTCAGCGTGAAGCGGAAGTCCTCGGGCGTGAGGTCGCGCCACGTCGCGAGGGACTTCTCGGTCGGGAATCGCCGGAAGGTGTAGTTGATCTCGACCGAAGGGAACCGGCTGGCGTAGTACGGGAGCATCTCGCGGTTCTTGAGTCCCTCCGGGTAGAACACCCCGTGCTTCCACCCGTTGTAGGAGAAGCCTGAGGTCCCCAGGTAGAGCGTGCCGATCATCTGGCAGGATTCTTCCATGACCACGCCCGAACAACGCGGGGGGCTCGGCGAGAGCCGGAGCGCGGTCTCGGCCGCCTGGATCGCCCCGCCGAGCGCCGCGGCCTGGCTGGTGGTCGGTCACGGGGCCGGGGCGGGGATGGATCACCCGTTCCTGGTCGGCTTCGCGCGCGCGATGGCCGAGGAGGGCGTCGCCACCGCCCGCTTCAACTTCCACTACGCGAACTCCGGCCGGCGTTCGCCGGATCCGGAGCCGTCGCTTCGAGCCGCGTGGGTCGAGGCCTTCGGGGGCGTCCGGGCGATGGCGGGTGGTCTGCCGGTGCTCGCGGGCGGGAAATCGCTCGGCGGGCGCATCGCCTCGATGTGCGTGGCCGACGGCATGCCCGCGGCGGGGCTGGTCTTCGTCGGGTACCCCCTGCACCCGCCGGGCAAGCCCGAAAGGATCAGGGACAAGCACCTGTACGAGATCGAGGTACCCATGTTGTTCCTCCAGGGCACCAGGGACCCGTTCGCCCAGGCCGCGCTCCTGTCCAGGGTGCTGAAGGAACTCGGACCCAGGGCCGAGCTGCACGCCGTGGAGGGTGGCGACCACTCGTTCCGCGTCCGAGGGGTCAAGGCCGAGGATCGCGAGATCGGCGCCTCGCTCGCGGCCGTGGCCGCGCCGTTCGTGCGGCGCGTCGCGGGAGCCGGCTGATGCCGCGCAAGAACCGCCGGGCGCCTCATGAGGGATCACAGCCGCTGCGGATGCCGCAGAGCGAGGCCCCGGTCACGGCCATGGTCCCGGGGTTCGACGTGCGTCGAGTGAGCGGAGACAAGCCCTACATCTGCCCCGGGTGCGACCTCGAGATCCGGGCATCTACCTGGCATTACGTCGTGGTCCCGCAGGCCTCGCCCGACGATCGCCGCCACTGGCACCAGCGCTGCTGGGAGATCGAGCTTAACCGGACGCGAGGTCGGCGGCGCAACCCCTGAATCCGGCGTCGCTATCATCGCCTTCGTGCCTCGCCCGATCGCGCGCGCCACGATGCACCCCGAGCTCGATGCCTGGGTGGGCAGGCTGGGGTCGCGGGTGGTGCGCTCGAAGAGCCGGAAGGGTTGCCTCGCGGCGCTGCGCAGGGTCGCGGGCGAGGGCCGGCTGATCGTCGAGGTGACCCCGGAGCTCGTCGGCGTCAGCGAGGCGGCCGAGATCCTGGGGTGGGACCGCCGCCGGGTGGCCACGTACGTCTCGCGGGGAGCCTTCCCCGAGCCCGTCGCGGCCCTGGCATCGGGCCGGGTCTGGCGACGCGAGGACGTCGAGGCCTTCGGCGCCGACCGGGTCCGGCGCAGGGGCAGGCGGATCCACCGATGACCGACCGCGTCCTGTACCTGATCCGGCACGGCCGCCCCGACTACGCGAACGACGACTTCGCGGATACCCCGCGAGGTCACCAGTACGATCCACCCCTATCGGACGAAGGCCTCGAGCAGTCCGAAGCGCTCGCCCGCCGTCTCCTGCTGGTCGAACCCCCCGCCGCCGTGTTCGCCTCGCCGCTCCGGCGCGCGCGCGAGACCGCCCTCGTGTACACGCAGGAGGCGGGGATAGGGATGGTGGAGGACATGGATCTGGCTGAGGTGTTCATAGGCGACTGGGAGAACCGCTCGTTCGAGGAGATCATCGCGTCGGACGGGTCGCTGCTGCACCGGTTCCGGACGCACGAGGCGTTCTGGCGCCACGCTCCAGGCGCCGAGGGTCTGGACGCGTTCCGCGAGCGGGTCACCCGCGGGATCGAGCGAGCACTGGCGACGCAGGCCGAGGGCAACGTCTACGTCTTCTGCCACGGTGGCGTGGTGAACGCCTACGTCGCGCCGCTGTTCGGCCTCGAGCAGGAGATGTTCTTCCTGCCCGACAACACATCCGTGAACGTCCTGGGGATCGACGGGGATCGACGCGTCGTCCGCTTCCTCAACGACGTCCGCCACCTGACGGATCCGCACCTGTTCGGCTCGGGATGAGCGGGGGGACGGTTCGCGCCGCTCCGCCTAGACTGCCCGAGACCAAGACCAGGAGGCTGACTTGCCTGTCCAGTTCCTATCGCAAGAGTGGACCGCCGAACTGCAACAGCGCCTGAACCAGGACGACGGGTTCCGCGATGCGGCCGCGACCGCGAAGGCGACGATCCAGAACGTGATCAACGCCGACGACGGCCCCAAGCGTTACTGGATGCGCATCGAGGCCGGCTCCGTCGAGATGGGCCCCGGCGACGCCGAGAACCCAGACGCGACGATCGAACAGGACTACGAAACGGCGGTATCCCTCGCGAAGAGCGAGCTGAATCCCGTCACCGCGTTCATGACCGGCAAGATCCGGATCAACGGCAGCATGATGCTGCTGATGCAGCTCCAAGGGGCGCTCTCCGAGCTCGCCAAGGTGATGCAGGACATCGACGTCGACTACTGAACCGGCTCCGGCATGACGGTGAAGGTTGCCCTCGCCCGCGCCATGAGGGCCCTCGCCGACCCGGTCCAGGGAGCATGGCCGGGAAGCCCGGGTGGAACTGGGAGCGGGCGAACCGCTCCCTGATCTCCTCGAACCGCTCTCCCGTGTCACCCATCCCTTCGAGGCCTCGCATCCGTACCCCGAGTAGGCCGTTCACTGAGGGTCGTTTGACGCCCTCGCGCGGTGGACGGGAGAATCACGGCCGGCCTCGCCTATGCGAGGCGGCTCCAGGAACGAGAGGAGGGGAAGGTATGCGCTCTTGGCGAGCGAGGCTCCTTGTCCTCGTGGCCATCATGTCGATCGTGGCTGCGGCTTGCGGCGGCGACGAGGGTGGCGACGAGACGGGTGCGACCGGTGGCGCGACGAGCGCGACCGGAGGGACGGGCGGTGCGGCCGAGTGTAACCAGGATCTCTCGGTAGGCGTCGCGTTCGACGTCGGTGGACTGGGTGACAAGTCGTTCAACGACGCCGCGAACGCCGGACTCCAGCAGGCGATCGCCGACGGCCTGGTCTGCGAGGAGAACGTCCAGGTCAACGAGGCGAACGCGACCGGCTCGGACCGCGACCAGAACGTCCAGGCGCTGGCCGATGCAGGCTTCAACCTCATCGTCGGCGTCGGGTTCGCGTTCTCGCCCGGGATCAACACGATCGCGCCGGACTACGCGGACACGAACTTCATGATCGTGGACGGGTACGCCACCTGCGGCACGATCTGCGGTCTGACGAACGACGCCGACGCGATCCCGAACGTCGCGGACTACACCTTCAAGGAGCAGGAAGGCTCCTTCCTCGTGGGCGCAGCCGCTGCACTGAAGTGCGGGTGCGACACGATCGGGTTCCTCGGCGGCCAGACGGGCCCGCTGATCGAGAAGTTCCAGGCCGGATACGAGGCCGGAGCCGCGGCGGTCACCCCGGACATCACGGTGCTCGTCGAGTACATCGGCGACGACGTGGCGGCGTTCAACGACCCGGTGAAGGGCGAGGCGCTGTCCCGCGCGATGTACGACGACGGTGCCGAGATCGTGTACCACGCCTCCGGCGCATCGGGCGCTGGGCTGTTCAACGCGGCCGTCAGCGCCGGCAAGCTGGCGATCGGGGTCGACTCGGACCAGTACCTCACCGCGAGCCCGGAGCAGCAGCCGCTGATCCTGACCTCGATGCTCAAGCGCGTCGACACGGCCGTGTACAACGCGATCGAGGCCTCGGGCGCCGGGACGTTCGGCGGGAGCTTCGTGTTCGGGATGGCCGAGTCCGGTGTGGACTACGCCACCTCGAACCC
>DATEDE010000252.1:0-3369 GCA_035286545.1 Actinomycetota bacterium
GCGTTCCCCGCGATGACGCGATCGCGGTCCGCAGGATGCAGGGTCCGCTCCCACAGGCTGGGATCGGCCATCCATTCCTTGTCCGAGTAGCCCAGGACCGCCTCGATCTGCGGGCTGATGTAGAGGTTGCGTCCGGTCTCCGGATCCTCGATGTAGGTGATCGCGGGGATCTGCTCGACGAGCGTGCGGAACCGCTCCTCGGCCTCGAGCAGCCGCTCCTCGGCCAGCTTGCGCTCCGTTACGTCGAGCATCACGCCCTGGAACAGCGCGTTGCCCTTGTCATCGCGCGAAACGGGGACCGCCTCGTCGCGGACCCAGACCACCTGGCCCTCTCGGTTGGACATGCGGTATTCGGAGCGGAAGGCAACGTCGCCTCGCTGACAGGCGTCCCACTCGGCCATCACGCGGTCGAGGTCCTCCGGGTGCACGAGCCGCGACCAAAGGGTCGGGTCCGCGAACTCCTCCGGCGCGTATCCGAGAAGCGCTCGCACCTGGGGGCTGATGTAGGACGCCGGCGCGTCACCGCTGCGGTTGACCGTGTTCCACGTGTACGTGACGGCCGGGACGCGCTCGACGAGGGTCCGGTAACGCGCCTCGGTCTCGGCCAGGTCCTGCTCGGCGCGCTTGCGCTCGCTGATGTCGTACATGACGCCCTGCGCGAGCGAGGGGCGTCCGTCCACGTCTCGCTCCACGACGATCGCCTCGTCACGGACCCACACGACCTTGCCATCCTTCTTCACGTGGCGGTATTCGATCGCGAGCGGTTGCCCCGAGCGGTCCGAGCGCTCGGACGCCTCGATCACCCGGTCGCGATCGTCGGGGTGGATCTGGCGGATCCACAGCTGCGGGTCCGACATCCACTCATCCACGGTGAAGCCGAGCACCTGCTCGATCTGCGGGCTCACGTAGGGGGTTACGGCCGCGCCGAGCGGGCGTCGTGGATCCCACGTGTAGATGACGCCCGGGAGCTTCTCGACGAGCGCCCGGAACCGCCCCTCGGCCGCCCGTCGCGCGGTGGATTCGCGTCGTCCCGCGTACCACTGGCGCGCCGCGAACACGGCGAGGCCCGCGGCCGTTAGCAGGAGGGCGCCAAGGATCTCGTCGTCGGTGCCGCGGAACCGTTGACGGATCGCGTCGTGGAAGGCCTCGTACCCGTTCGTTACCGCGCCCGCCCAGACCAGCGCTACCACGGCGAGCGAGATCAACAGGAGATCTCGCAGCGCCGCCCACCTGCCGCGTGGCTGCTCCCGACGTTTGGACATTGGCTCTCCTAGGCGGGGTTATCGGCCCGTTCGGGGGAGACCTGAGCCCGCGTGGGGGAGTCCGAAGGTCGGGGGTCTAGAAGCGGGCGAGCTGGAGCATGGCGGCCTCGACCCGGTCCGCGTCGGGCATGAACGCGTGTTCCAGGTTGCTCGCGAAACCCATCGCGGGGACGTCGGGCCCGCCGATCCGCACGATCGGCCCGTCGAGGTCGAACATGGCCTCCTCCGCGATCGTGGCCGCGATCTCGGCGCCCGCGCCGTACGTGCGGTTGTCCTCGTACACGACCATCGCCTTGCCCGTCTTGCGGACCGACGCGAGGATCGTCTCCTTGTCCAGCGGGCTGATCGTGCGCACGTCCACGACCTCGACGGAGACGCCGTGCTCGTCCCGCAGGCGCGAGGCCGCCTCGAGGCACACGTGCAGCATCAACCCGTACGCTACGGCCGTGAGGTCCTCGCCCTCGCGCTTCACGTCGGCCTTGCCGATCGGGACCGTGAACGGCTCGTCGGGCACATCGCCGTTGATCAGGCGGTACGTGCGTTTGTGCTCGAGGAACATGACGGGGTCCGGGTCAGCGACCGCCGCGCGCAGCATCCCGGCTGCGTCGGCCGGCGTCGATGGCGCCACGACCTTCAGGCCCGGCACGTGCCCGTAGAACGCCTCGATCGACTGCGAGTGGTAGAGCGCCCCATGCACGCCGCCGCCCCAAGGCGTCCGGATCACCATCGGCAGCCCGAAGTCACCGTTCGTCCGGTAACGCATCCGGGAGACCTCGGACACGATCTGGTCGAATGCCGGGTGGATGAAGTCTGCGAACTCGATCTCCGCGACGGGCAGGAGCCCGTGCAGCGCCATCCCCACCGCCACCCCCACGATTCCACCCTCGGCGAGCGGCGTATCTATCACGCGCCGCTCGCCGAACTCCTCGAGGAACCCCTGCGTGATCCGGAACACCCCTCCACGCACCGCGATGTCCTCGCCGAGGACGACGATCCGCTCGTCGGCGGCCATCAGAGAGTGGAGCGTGTCGTGGATCGCGGTGACGATGTTCTTCTCGCTCACCCGGGATCGTCACCCTCGAAGTAGAGGTGACGCTCCAGGCTCTCGGGTGCGGGGTCGGGGGCGGCCCATGCCTGGTCGATCTGCTCGTTCACAGCGGCCTTCGTCTCGACCCCGATCGCGTCGATGGCCGCAGCGTCGAGCACGCCGGCGTCCTTCAGCGTCCTCGCGAAGCGCTCGATCGGGTCGTCGTGCCGGGCTTCCTCGACCTCCTCCCGCGAGCGGTAGGAACGGTCGTCGTCATCGGAGGTGTGCGGGAAGAACCGGTACGTCTTAGCCTCGATCAGGGTCGGACCCTCGCCCGCCCGGGCGCGCTCGACCGCGGTCGTCATCGCCCCGTAGCAAGCCAGGACGTCGTTGCCATCGACGACCACGCCCGGGAACCCGTACCCGGCCGCGCGATCGGCCACGTTGTCGATCGCCATCTGCTTGGACTGGGCAACGCTGATCGCGTAGTGGTTGTTCTCGCATACGTAGATCACGGGGAGCCTGTGGATCCCGGCGAAGTTCATGCCTTCGTGCCAGGCCCCCTCGCTGGTGGCGCCCTCGCCGAACCAGCTCCCCACGACCGCGTCCTCGCCCCGATACTTCACGGCATAGGCGATGCCTGCGGCGTGCGGGATCTGGGTCGCGATCACTGAGGAGTGGCTGATGATGCCCAGTCGGCGCGACCCCCAGTGGCTCGGCATCTGGCGCCCACCGGAGGACGGGTCGTCGGCCTTGGCGAACAGCCCGAGGAAGATCTCGTACGGCGTCAGCCCGGCGACGAGCACCACCGCGGTGTCGCGGTAGTAGGGCACCCAGATGTCCCGACCGCGGCGGAGCGGCCAAGCCGTGCCGACCTGGCAGCCCTCGTGCCCCGAGACCGGGACCACGAACGGCGCCTTGCCCTGACGGTTGAGCCGGAATGCGGCCTCGTCGACGAGGCGGGCGGTGACCATCGTGCGGTACATCGAGCGGAGGTCGTCGGGCGAGAGGCCGAGCGCCCCGTGCGATGGCTCCGTCGAGGTCCGGGTCGCCATACCTCGGCCACTGTAGCATCGCCCC
>DATEDE010000253.1:0-5194 GCA_035286545.1 Actinomycetota bacterium
GATCACGTCGCGGGCGACCTTGCCGGCCTCGGTGCGAGCCCAGTCGGTCGGGAAGCTCCACACCTTCGGCGGCGGCGTGGTCTGCAGCGCCGAGCGCGGGGTCATCGTGCGCCGGCCCCAGCGCCAACCCTTGGCGACATCGCGGACCTCGTGCACGAACGAGCGGCGGGCCATCAGCGCACGTCCGCGATCGCGTAGGAGGGCACGTGGAAGTAGCTGATGGATGGCGAGCGCCCCACGGTCTCCCCCGCCATCTCGAGCGCGTCCCGGAAGCTCGACGCGGCCCGGTATCCCAGACGCCCTACGGTCTTGGGGTCACCCCCAACGATGATCACGTCCCCCAGGTAGTCGCGGCCGTAGGCACCCCAGTACCACATGTAGAAGGGGTGCACGCCGTGGTACGCGTAGGAGTTGCGGTACAGGTGGATGTACCAGGGGTCCGTCGCGTACCGCTCCTCGAACTTGGACTCGATCGTGCTCGGGTCCGTGGTCTCGGCCAGGACCTCCTCGAAGAAGTCCACGTAGGAGGGGTGGTGCACCTGGTGGAACTCGTTCGGCACGGGGTGGAACATGATCATCGCGCCGCCGGGCCGCACGACCGGCATGTTCCGGTACATGTTGAACAGGTAGCCGAGCCCCAAACAGTGGACCAGGATCGGGTTCATAATCGAGTTCACGTTGTAGGGCCCGATGTACGGCAGGCCGACCACCATGATGTCGGCCTGGCCGCTGACCTCAACGAGCTGCTGCTCGTGCAGGCGGGCTAGGGTGCGCTCGTGCACGGCATCGGTGTCGCCGGCGTTGATCCCGGTCACGCCGACCGGCGACTTGATCCGCGTCCAGATCTGGTGCCGCACCGGCGAGGGCCCCAGGTCGTTCGCCTTCTTCGCGGCCAGGTACGTGGCCTGCTCGAGCAGCGACCACTCCCACTCGCGCTTGTTCATGAACCCGAACGGCTCGGGGAAGGTCTCGTTGTTGAGCGTGGTCTCGATCGTGAAGACCTTGAGGCCGTTGGTCTTCAGCAGGTCGCCCATGCGCTTGCAGGAGTCGTGGATCGCGCTGCGGCCGGGGCGCGGGTCCATGTAGGACTTCGAGTGCATCATCGTGTGGACGTTGTGGTGATGGCGGACGCTCCGGTAGCTCGCGAGGCCGACCGGCACCGACTTGTGGCCGCCGTCCATCGCGACCAGGTTGATGTTCACGTAGATGAGCAGGTCCGACTCCATCGCCCGCTTGTTGAGCTCGACCTCCTCGCCCTCGTCGGTCTTGCCCACGTAGACGAGGTTGTCGCGGTCCTCGGCATCGTGGTTCTTGAGGTCCTTCGGGTAGAAGGAGCGGAAGACGCGCTCGCCGACCGCGTGCTTGATCTCGTCCGCGTTCATCCTGCGGTGCAGCGAGTTCGCCATGTAGAGCTTGACGTCCTCGACGCCGCTGCGGGCCGCGAGCTCGAGCACCTCCTCCAGCACCAGCTGGCGGATGTCGGGGCTCTGCATCGGGGGGAGCGGGAGCGAGATGTCGTCGATCGCGATCGTGAGCTTCATCCCTGGCTTCAGCAGCTCGCGCAGCGGCTCGGAGTCGTGCGGGTTCTCGAGCGCCTCGCGGATAGCGCGGCGCACGCCCTTGATCTTGGGCAGAGGGTCGGGCGCGTAGATCGCCCTCGTGCCCAGCGGGAACTTCTGGAGCCGGAAGCCCTCGCCCTGATGCACTAGGAGCGGCGGCGTCCGCTCGTCCACCTCCAACACGAACCCTGGTCTACCCATGCGGTGTCTTCTCCTAGTCCAGTCGGGGGTCGAAAGCGACCTTCAGCGTCCCGAGCCTTCCGGCGCCGAGCGCGTGGTCGATGGCCTCGCGCCAGCGCCGGAGCGGGTAGATCGCGCCGACGATCTGGTCGATCGGGTTCTCCTGCGCGAGGGCGATCGCCAGGTCGAAGCTGTGCCGACGCTCGCCCTCCACGGTCTCGTAGCCGCCGGTGTAGGCGCCCACGAGCTCGAGCTCGCGGAACCACAGCGGCGTGAGGTCGGCGCCCTCGGTCGGGATGCCCGAGACGACGACGCGCCCGCCGGCGCGCGCCACGCGGAGCGCCAGGTTCAGCGAGCTCCGCGAGCCGACGCAGTCGATCACGACGTCGGCGCCGCCCAGCAGGAACGGCGCGCCGCGCTCGGGCTTCAGCTTCATCGCGCGCGTGGCGCGGCGCACGGCGTTCGTCGCCTCGCGCGGCTCGACGATCTCGTCGGCGCCGAACGCGCCCGCCCACTCGCGTTGCTTGGAGTGCTTGGCCACGATCGCGATCCGTCCCGTCTTCGTGAGCTCCTTCAGCGCGAGGAGCGTGAGGACGCCTATCGTTCCGGCGCCGATCACAACGACTTCCGCGCCCGGCTCCACGTCCGCGCGGAGCGCGGTGTGGATCGCGCACGAGAGCGGCTCGATGAGCACGCTCCGCCGCTCGGAGAGGTCATCGGGGAGCGGGTGGAGCTGCGAGCGGTGGGCGACGAACGCCTTGCCCCAGCCCCCGCCCGTGTCGGCGCAGTAGCCCGTCTGCAGACCCGCGCTCACGTGGCCGGTCGTCACGCGGTCGCAACGCCCGGTCAGGCCCGCGGCGCAGTTCGGACACGGGTCGAGTCCTCGGGCGAGGCACGAGAGCACAGGCTGCAGTGCGATGCGGGTCCCGGTGGGCAGGTCGTCTACCTCGTCGAGGAGCTCACCCACCACCTCGTGGCCGGGGACGAACGGGAGCGAGACCAACGGCGAGAAGTAGAAGCTCGACCTGCCCGAGATCGTGGCCAGGTCGCTGCCGCAGATGCCCGAGAGCAGCGGGCGCACCCGGCCCCATCCCGGGCCGAGCGGCACGAAGTCCTTGCGGTTCACCAACCGCATCGGCGCGAGCGGGCCGCTCAGGAGGCCGGGCACCTTGCCGCCCACGGCGCGAGCGGTGAGGTAGCGCGGGACCGAGCGGAACAGTTCGAGCGCCTGGGTGGTCATCTCAGCGCACCGCCGGCTTGGGGAACCGGACACGGGGCATGCCACCCGCCATCTGCCACTCCTCGACCGGCCACCGTCGCCGCCGCGCGACGCGCAGGAGCGCCGCGTCCGGGCTCACCGCCACAGGATTGCCGACGGCGCGGAGCAGGGCGAGGTCCGAGTGGCTGTCCGCGTACGCGTAGGACGCCTTCAGGTCGGCACCTTCGAGTTCGGCGTATCGGCGCACCCACGCGCCGCGGGCCTCGCCGACCAGAGGCGGCTCGGCGAGGTACCCGGTGTAAACGCCCTCGCGGACGGCTAACTTGGCCCCGAGCACCTCGTCGAACAGAGGGCCGAGCGGTCGCACGAACGGCTCGGCGGCCGCGGTGATCAAGATCGTGCGGTGTCCGGCTGCGCGGTGCTCGCGGATCCGGCGGACGGCCGCCGCCGAGACCTTCTGGAACATGAACTCGGCGACGACCTCCTCGACGAGCCGGTCGATCCCCTCGACGGTCGCTCCCTCGTACCGGCGGAAGAACGTGCGGAGGAACTCGCCGCGGTCGCGCCGGTCCGCCATGAGGTACGACGGGATCCGCGAAAACACGCTGAACAGCTCGTCGGGCCACTGGTCCCACGGCAGGTCTGCCATCCGCGACCAGACGTAGGACTCCACGACGTTGGACGGCAGGATCGTGCCTTCCATGTCGAACAGCGCGAGCACCAGCGCCTCGCGCTCGCGGATGCGGACCCGCGGCTTCACGCGGGAGCCGGAGAGCGCGCGCAGACCGGCGGTCACCGCCGGGCAGTGCACGTCCTGCAGGTAGTAGCGCCAGTCGACCGCGACCGAGTCGAACGGGAACTTCTTCTGGTCGGTCTTCGTGAGCGAGCGGTAGAGCTCGAGCGTCCGGTCGTCGGTGTAGATCACCTCGGCCTCCGTGTAGCCGCCGTACAGGTCCGAGTAGCGCCTGATGAAGTCGACGCGGCCCTTGTCGCGATCCACGCGCGCGACGAGGTCGCGCATCTTCCTGGACTTCGGCAGATGCGTCACGACCTTGTCGGCAAGGTCGACCGCCCGCTCGGCCGTCCGCAGGAGGCGCTCGACGCGAAGGGTGCCGGGGAATGACCACTCGGGCACCTTCACCTCGCCGCGCCCCTGGAGCGGCAGCGGGTCGCGCTCGAAGTACTCCTTCACGTACTCGTACAGACCCTTGTACTGCAACGGATTCCGGGCACCGGAGGAAACATGGTAGTACGACGGCGTCGCTGGCTCGGGTGGGTTGGCGGCCGCGGCGAGGATCGCGTTGACGACGAAATCCCCGGGGATGATGTCCACGATGCCCTCGGGGATCCCCGGGAACTCGGGCAGCGTGCCGCGCCCGTAGGCCAGGATGATCGGCTCGGCCATCTTGAACCCCTCGATCCACCCCGGGTGGGGGTGCGCGTAGGTCGACTCGATGATCGAGGGGCGCACGATCGACAGCGGCGCGCCGTGCTCGGCGGCGAGCTCCTCGACGGCGCGCTCGCCCATCGCCTTCGTGAAGGTGTAGTTGTCCGGCCAGCCGAGCGTCTGCGCCCGTGCACGCCCGTACTGCACGAGGCGCTTGGTGACCCAGGTCTTGCGGCGCTCCTCGGCGTCGTCGGCGACGGACTGGGGGCCCGCGCGTCCGTGCTCGGCCCGCGCCTTGCGCAGGAACGAATCGAGGATCTCAGGCTTGCGGCTCGCGGCCTCGACGTCCTCGCGCGCGCGGAGCGCCAGCTGCGCCTCCGCGGCCCAATCGACGCGGTGATCTAGCGTGGCCTCGGGGATCACGCCCTTGCGTACCCCCGCCACGTAGGCGGTTGAGATGTGTATCAGGTGCGGCGCCGCGTCGTTCGCGAGGATCGACTCATACAAGCGGACGGCGCCGAGCAGGTTCGTCTGGAACCCCTCGTCGATCGGCGGGTCGAAGGACACCGTGGCCGCGCAGTGGATCACCACGTCCAGCCCGCCTGGGAGCTCGAGCCCCTCCTGAGTGAAGTCGCCGTCGATGACCTCGACGCGCTCGTCCAGGGTGGCCATGACGCCGTCGCCGCCCACGCGCTCGCGCAGGGCGTCGAAGACCGGGCGGCCCATCAGCGACTCCACGCGCTGGCGACCGCTCGAGCCGAGCTGGGGGCGGACCAGGAGGGCGACGCGGGTGTCCGGGAAGTCCAGGAGGAGCCGCTCGAAGACGGCCTGGCCCAGGAACCCGGTCAC
>DATEDE010000254.1:0-4550 GCA_035286545.1 Actinomycetota bacterium
CGGGGACGGCAGGAACATCGGCTGGCCGAGCATCGCCGCCTCGGCCTCTATCCCCCCGACGCCCCATCCGAGGATGCCGAGCCCGTTGATCATCGTCGTGTGCGAGTCCATCCCGACGAGCGTGTCGGGCATCGCGACTCCGTCGCGTGTGGTGACCACCTTGCCGAGGTGCTCCAGGTTCACCTGGTGGCAGATCCCGGCGCCCGGCGGCACGACCCGCACGTTGTCGAACGCCTGCTGCGCCCAGCGAAGTAGGGCGTAGCGCTCGCCGTTGCGCCCGTACTCGAAGTCGATGTTCGCCTCGTATGCGCCCTCGACGCGGAACCGGTCCACCTGAACCGAGTGGTCGATCACCAGGTCGACCTCGATGAGCGGGTTCACCTTGGCGGGATCGCCGCCCGCCCGAGCCGTCGCCGAGCGCATCGCCGCGAGGTCCACGATCGCCGGCACACCGGTCAGATCCTGCATCAGGACCCGCGTGGGCATGAAGGCGAGGTTCGCGTCGGGCGCGGGCGCCGGCCAGGCGGCGAGGGCTCGGACGTCGTTCTCGGAGACGTCGCGCGAGCCGGCGCGCCGCATGAGGTTCTCGAGCAGGATCTTGACGGTGTGGGGCAGGCTCCCAACGTCTCCGAGCGCGTCGAGCCGGTAGAGCACGACCGGGCCCTCGGACGTTTCCAGGCGTGCCTGCGCGTTCACGCGGTCATGTTCTCAGACGACGGTGGAGCGCTCAGAGACGCAGATGCGGCGGCTGGTGCTCCTCTTCCTCGCCGCGATCCTCGCGTCCGGCCGAGCGCTCCTCCTCGCGGCGGTGGTCCTCGATGGCCCTGCGGTGCTCGAGCCGCGTCCGACGTCGGATCTGCGCCTCGCGTCGGCGACGGTGCTGCAGGCTGGTCTCGGCCACGAGCGGTGGCACCGCCCGGGGCTTGCCCTCCTCGTCCAACGCCACGAACACCAGGTAGGCGCTCGAAGTGTGCTTGCGCTCGCCGCTCGTCACGGCCTCGACCTCGACGCGCACGCCGACCTCGAGCGAGGTGGTACCGACATCGTTCACGCAGGCCCGAACCGTCACGAGGTCGCCCACGTGTACCGGGTGCAGGAACGACATCTCGTCGATCGCGACCGTCACGCACATCCCGCCCGCGTGCTTGATCGCGGCGATGCCTGCGGCCGTGTCCACGAGCTTCATCACCTCGCCCCCGTGGACGATCCCCGCGATGTTCGCGTGCGTGATCTCCATCAGCTGGACGAGCGTGGTCTCGGAGTCCGCGACGACCTTGGCCTGGGCCATGACCGCACGATGCTAGACCTTCCGGGCCTAGGCGGCTCGCGGCGACGCGTAGCATGACACCCGATGCGGCGCCTCCTCTGCCTCGCGATCGTGCTCGCGCTCGCGGCGACCGCGTGCACGGGGGGCGAAGTTGCGAACGGTTCACCCTCTCCCAGCGTCGTGCCATCGCCGCCGACGCCGTCGGACGCGCCGAGCCCCTTCCCGACGTCGATCCCGACGCCCCGACCCATCCCGCCGGCATGGGCCGAGCCCATCGAGCAGGACCTCGACCCCACCGACATCACGGACGAGCGCCTCGTCCCGCCGGGTGCCACGCTCACGGACCGCGTCGTCCTCGCGGAGGGCGGAGGCCTCGCCGAACAGGTGGTCGTCGCGTACGTGCTCGGCTCGGACCCCTTCGCGGCCGAGCACGGGTTGGCCGTGTGGGAGCGCTTCCCCGACCGGCCGGCGTGGAGCGTCGTCCTCGCCTACCTGGACCAGCCCGCCGACGAGGTCCTGGGGATCCGCCTCCAGACCGGCGACCTCAACGGAGACCTCCACGACGACGTGCTCGCGTTCGAGGACATGGGAGGCACGGGGGCGTGCGGCCGTTGGCGGGTGCTCGCGGCATCGGCGGCCGGGACCGAGGTGATCTTCGAGGAACAGACATGCGACACGCAGATCTCGATCGCCGGGGGGGCGCTCGAGGTCCGCGAGGCGATCTTCGCGCCCGAGGACCCCCACTGCTGTCCGAGCACGTTCGGGACCTCGACGCTGGAGTGGGACGGCGAACTCTTCGTCGAGACCTCGAGCAGGGTCGACGAGGCCCCGTAGGGCTAGACGAGCTCGGCGACGCTGCGGCGCCGGCCGGTCTTGCGGATCAGGATCGACGCCGGGAACTGGTCCTTCACGCGCTCGGCGTGGGTGATCACGAACAGCTGGTGGAACCGCGCCGACAGCCGCCCGAGGGTCTGCACCATGAGATCCTTGCGCTCTTCGTCCAGCGAAGCGAGCACCTCGTCGAGCACCATCATCCCGACGTCCGCCCCCGACATGCGTGAGAGCTGCGTCGAGATCGCCACGCGCAGCGCGAGGTTGGCCAGATCGGTCTCCGAGCCCGAGAAGCGATCGATCGGGAAGTACTCGTCGCCGTCGGCTATCTGGATCGTGAGCGTCTCCTCGTCCACCCTCAGGTCGTCGTACTCGTGGTTCGTGAGCTCTCGGAACAGCGCCTCGGCCTCGCGCGACAGCTCGGGCCCGATGCGCGCGACGAGGTGGTCGCGGAACCCGTCGAGAAGCATCCCCACCCGCTCGACGTAGCGAGCCTCCGAGCGGAGCTCGTCCACGCGGCTGGCCGTCTCCTTCGCCTGCCTGAGCTCTCCCGTCAGCTCGGCCACGCGTCCCTCGGCGTCCTTGGCCCCGTCGCTCGCCTTGCGTTCCGCCTCGCGGGCCTCATCGAGGGCGACCTCGGCGGCGGCGAGCTCGTCCCGGAGCCGAACGTGCTCGGCCTCGTCGAACGAGAGACCCCGGGCCTCCTCGGCCAGGCCGGCCAGCTCGCGCTCGAGCGCCCCGATCTCTTCCGCGGTCGTCTCGTGATCGAGTCGGATCTGCTCGAGATGACCACGCTGCACCTCCATCTCGGCGAGCCGCTTCTCGAGGGTCTTCGCGCGCTCGACCTGGCCCCGCAGCGCGCCGAGGTCGGGCGCCTGCCCGTCGAACGATCGGGCGAGCGCATGGACGTCCGCTCGGAGCCCCGTGACCTGGTCCTGCAGTTGCTCCCGACGCATGCCGGCCTCCCGAGCCTGCTCCCCGGCCTCGGCAGTGGCGCGATGCTCCTTCTGCGCCGACGTGAGCGCCGCGTCGGCGACCCTTGCAGCCTTCTCCCCGGCGGCAGCCAGCTTCTTCGCCTCGGATACCTCCGCCTTGCAGTGGCGGAGGTAGCCGGCGAAGTCCTCGCCGAGCGGCCGCCCGCAGGTGGGGCATGCCTGAGTCGGATCCGCCTCGGCGGCGCGAGCGAGCCGCTCCTCGGCCTGCCCCAGCAAGCCCGCCCGATGGGTGCGCTGGGCTTGCGCCTCGGCGGAGGCGCTCTGCGCCGACGCGAGCGCCGCCTGCGAGGCCTGGAGGCTCGCGAGCGCCGCATCGGCGTCGACGGCGGGCAGGGCCTCGAGTTGCGCCTCGGCCTGGGCGAGCCTGGCCGACTCCTCGGCCAAGCGGGTGGCCGCGCGTAGTCGATCCTCGACCCCGGCAAGGCGCGTGAGCTCCTCCCGGAGCGTCGGAAGCTCGGCGAGCTCGGCCGCGAGCAGCTCGGCCCTGCCGGCGAGCCACTCGCGCCGTTCGGCCAGCCGGTCCTTCTCGTCCGTCCTGGCTTGGAGCTGCACCGTGAGCTTCTCGACCCGCTGCCGCGCGGCGTCGATCTCGACGAACGCCTTCTTCGCGGCCTTCCCTGCTGCGGTCGCGGACCTGAGCTCCGCAGCGGCGGACTTCGAGAGCACCTTGGCCTCGGCGGCGGCCTCCTTCGCGCCCTTGAGCTCGGCCTCAAGGGCGGCGAGATCGGCGACCGCACCTTCGAGCTGTTGGGCGCTCTCCTTGGTGACCTTCGCCTGCCGCCGGGCCGCCGTACGGGCGTCGTCGACCGGCTTGATGCCGAGCAGGCGAAGGGCCATCTCCTTGCGCTCGCCCGGACGCATCGAGGAGAACGCATCGAGCTGCTTCTGCTCCGCGTACACGGACGAGCGGAACACGTGCAGGTCCATGTGCAATAGCCGGCGGACCTCGTCTTCGACGTCGGTCGTCCCGGCCGCGAGCTGGAGCCCGCCCCCGAACAGCTGCGCGTCCGGCGCGTGCCCCTTGCCCCTGATCGTCCGGCGGACCTCGTACGGCTGGCCCGCGTGCTCGAACGCGACCCGGACCTCGCAGTCGACGAGGACCCCGTGCGTGCGGATCTGGTTCTTCTTCGTGCGCGTGGCGTCCACCCCATACAGGCCGAACGCGATCGCCTCCATCAGGGTGGACTTGCCGCTGCCGTTCTCGCCGAAGATCCCGATCACACGCGCCGGCAGCTCGAGGTCGACCTCCTCGAACACGCGGTAGTTGCGCAGCGACAGCTCGAGGACCCTCACACCGTCTCGCCTTTCGCGTCGGCCAGGAACCCGACGCCGAGCCGCACCACCCGTTCTCGTTCCAGGCCCGCGAGATCCTGCACCTCCGCGTAGTCCACCCACTCCTGCTCCAGCGAGCCGACGGTCGGGCCCGCCTGCACCGCGAGCGCCTCGGCGCCGTAGTC
>DATEDE010000255.1:0-6100 GCA_035286545.1 Actinomycetota bacterium
ACCGTGCCGATGCCCACCAGCAGGAACGTCGGCCAGACGCGCTCGGAGATCAGGGTGGAGACCGGTAGGCCGGTACGGAGCGAGACCCCCATGTCGACGGAGAGCACGTCGCCGAGGTAGTTCACGAACTGGGCCGGCAGCGGCTGGTCCAGGCCGTACTCCGCCTGGAGCTCGGCGACGTCGTCGGGGGTGAGCTTCTCGCTGCGGGTCAGCAGCTCGATAGGGTCGCCCGGCATGACCCGGAACAGGACGAAGTTGAACGCCACGACGAAGAACAGCGTGGCGAGAGCGTGCAGCAGCTTGCGGACCAGGTAGCCGCGCCCCACTCCGTCCTCTCGCCTCGGGACCCGCCGGAGCGGGCCGGCCCTACGCCTCCAGGTCCTGCTCCCGGCGACCGCGGGTCGCCACCCGCCAGACCACCACTCCGATCACCGCGACGCCCGCGATCCAGATCCAGGCGGGCAGCCCAGGAGACGCGGCCTCGGATGCCCCGGCCACCGGCCGCACGGTGAGCAGCGAGTTGTAGTTGTAGGTCGGCAGGAGGTACCCGTCCTCGCCGGGCGCCGGCGTCCAATCCGTGAACCGGTCCGTCCGGTAGGCCTCGAGCCAGCTCGGGTACGCGAGAACCACCCCCGGCAGCGCGTCGTAGACGTACTGCTGCGCCTCGAACACGACGTCGCGGCGCTCGCCACGATCGAAGATCGTCGTCGTCTGTTCGTACAAGGCGTCGTAGTCGGGGTCGCTCCAGCACCCGTCGCTCCAGCTCCCGCACTGGCCGGACGTGAACACCCACAACTGATAGTTGGGATCGGGGTCACCGCTCCAGTACCAGATGTACATGTCGAAGTCCCCCGAGCCCCAGTAGTCGTTCATCTTGCCGTCGGAGGCAGCCTGGAGCTCGACGTCCATCCCGATCTCCTTCAGGTACCCGACGATCAGCTGGCCGGCCTCCACGGCGCCGACGGTCTCGTCCGAGGCCGGCATCAGCAGCTCGAACGGCCGGCCGCTCTCCGGGTCCTCGCGCACCCCGTCGCCGTCGGTGTCCTCGTAGCCCGCCTCGTCCAGAAGTGCGTTCGCGGCCGCGGGGTCGTACGGGTACTCCTCGTCCTGCGGTATGTCCAGGTGCCAGTACGTGGAGGCCTCGCGGATGATCGTGTCGCCGGGGTTCGCCAGGCCCAGGTACACCTTGTCGACGATCTCCTGCTTGTCGATCGCCATCGCGATCGCCTCGCGCACGGTGCGGTCGTGCAGCGCCGGGTGCGGGTCCGCGTCCTTGCTCTGCCCGCCGAAGTTGAACGCCAGGTTGAGCCACCAGTCCGAGACCACGCGCTGAGTCGCGATGTTGTCCGCGCCCTCCAGCGTTCCGAACACCGAGGCCTGCAGGCCGTCGGCGAAGTCGATCTCACCGTTGCGCAGCGCCTGGACCATCGCCTCCTGGTTGTCGAACACGCGGTACTCGATCCGGTCGACCACGGGCTGCTCGCCCCAGTAGTAGGGGTTGCGCTCCATCGTCCAGCCCTGGCCGCGCTCCCACTCGGTCAGGGTGAACGGCCCGCTCGCCACGCTCGGGGTGTTCGGGACGCTCTTGATCTCCTTCTTGTCCGCGCCGTCGTACTCCTTCCAGACGCTCTTGGGCACGATGTACACCCACGGCGGGATGTCCGGCGCGAACGTCGGCTGCTCGGACTTCCAGATCAGGGTCCGATCGTCGGGCGTCTCGAAGGTCGGGTTGAACGGGAAGTACGAGCGGTAGGCGGACATGCTGTTGTCGATCACGAAGCGGAAGGTGAACGCGACGTCCTCGGAGGTGAGCGGCGTGCCGTCGCTCCACTTCAGCCCCTCGCGGAGCGTGCAGGTCCACCTCGTGTGGTCCTTGTTCGGCTCACACCCCTCGGCCAGGCCGGGCGAGGGCGACAGGTCCTCGTTGGAGAACTGCAGGAGCATGTCGTACTGGGTGGTTGCGACGCCCCAGTCGTAGCCGGCGACCACGCCCCAGGGGTTGTCGTTGGCCAGGTCCAAGATCGTGCCGACGCGCAGGACGACCTCGTCTTCGGTCGCACCCTCGCCGGTCTGGGCGAGCGCCACCGGGGCGAGGCCCAGGACCAGGAGCAGCCCCACGAGCGTTGCGTTGCCGAAAGTGCGTCGCATGTACCGTCCCCCTCCACGCCGCCGAACCCTGGCCAGCCTCGCCGACCCTCGCGCGACCCTACCCCAGGTCCGCCGGCGCACAAGCCGCCCGTTGCCGCGGGGGCAACCACCGCGGCACGTTCGTCGGCCGGCGGCGGGCGTCCGGAACCCCGTAGGATGCCGCCGTGGCCATAGCGATCGGCGCCGCCGCCCCAGATGTGGGAGGGCTCTCTGGCCCGCACGCGCTCGTGTTCTACAAGGTCACGTGCTCGGTCACCGCGCTCGCCGGGCCGGCGCTCGCGAAGCTCGGCGCGGCGTACGACGGGGCCGTGCTCGGCGTGGGGCAGGACCCCCAACCCGAGCTCAACGTGTTCGCGGCCGAGCACGGTTGGACGTTCGCGCAGATCCCCGATCTCGCGCCGTACGAGGCCTCGGACGCGTACGGGATCGCCTCTGCGCCGACGGTGGTCGTCATCGACGGAACGGGCCGCGTGGCCGACGTCGTCGAGTCCTGGGACCGCGAGGGCATGAACCGCGCCTCGGCGACGCTCGCCGGCCTCCTGGGCGCCCAACCAGAGATCCTGTCCATCGAGGCCGACGGCCTGCCGGCGTTCAAACCGGGCTGAAGCACCCGCAACGCGCCCTCGGTCTGAGGCGCAGGATCCAGATGTGAGAAACCGCCGGGGCCCGAGGGCTCCAGCGGCTTCTCGCGACGCAACATACCGACCCGCCCGGAGCCCGTCAAACGGGCAACGGCGTTCCCCTGTCACTCTTCTTCGAAGGCTGTAGCGGGGGAAAGACTCCCCGGACGAAGTAAGGGAGCCCACCGAGGTGTGCTCCCTTCTTCTCCCGTCCGCTGTGCTGAGACGCGCCGGCGAGGCCGGTCACACCGCCGAGCGGTCGGTCAGACCTTCGCGGTCGCGCTCTCGAAGAACGCCAGGTCGCCGACCTGGCTCGTCCGCAGCTCGACCCTGGCGCCGATGTTCTCGCGTACCCAGGTCGCGGCCACCGGGACCGACGCGTCTGCATCCTTGCGTGTCTCCCACAGGCTGAGGGACAGACAGGTCTTGTCACCGGTGTCGGCCAGGCCGTACCGGATGAAGCCGGGCTGCTCCTGGAACTTGCGCAGCATGCCGCCCCTGGCGGCATCGGCGATCTCCTGGAAGGAACCCTGCTTGATCTCGTAGGTCGCGATCCGTACGTGCTCCATGGTGATCTCCTTCTTGTGCTCGTGTTCGTGTCCCTGATCGTTACGGGACCAACGTGAGCCAGATCCGGAGCGGAACGGTCCGGGGCGTCAAGCCTTCGCTGGGACCAGCGATGAGGATGGGATCTCCGAGGCGATCCCCGTGACTCCTACTTCTCCCGTCGGTGTACCGGGATCGCGTCTTACAGCAGTGTACGTCTTCGCCGCCAGCCCACGACGGCCCCGGCCGCCGCGACGCGATGCTTCAACTCGGTCGATGCCTCACGCGAACCGCCCGCACTGGATGCAGGCGTACCAGCCGGCTCGATCCTGCAGGGCGAACGTCGTCCGACGTCCGCAGTGGTTGCAGGTACGACTCTGGTACTGGGGAAGGTCGATGCTCTGCCGTACGTAACGCTCGGTCATGAGGCGCATGTCCCGTTCGGATCGAGACACCCTCGTTCTCCCCACGCTCAACTCCTCCTTCGCTTGACCGGTCTGCGCCTCCCGCACCCGGTGTTTCACATCGCCCCCCCGTGTCGAAGGCTCGTCTGACGGGCGATCCGGGCAGGCCGGCCTGCGATCTTCTGGACCACCGAGAAGCGGCGGCCCTCCGACACCACCTGGTCGATCTCAGGGTTCTCGTGGTCGATCGCGATGGCGAACCGCGTCGCGTAGCCACGCACGGCCTCGTACTCCGGCCGGGTGAGGCTGATCCGCTCTCGGCAGGCCCCGTCTCCGCACTCACAGACGTACGCCTCGGTGACGCCCTCGTCGTCCGGGGCCCCGCCGCGGATGTCCTCGATCCACTCGTTTCGGTCGCGAGACCGCGCCTCGTTGCGAACCTCCTGATCCGTCCAGTCGCTCATCGGCTGATCGGCTCGGCGAGCAGGTACTCGGTCTCGGTCAGCTCGAAGATCTTCCGGATACGGCCGCGCACATTCACGACCCAAAAGGCTCCGCCCCAGTCACGCACCCGGTGCTCGAAGGCCATCACCGCGAGCCACGCGGCGCCGTCCATGAACGTGAGCTCGCCGAGGTCCATGACCACGTCGCGGTGTCGCGTCTCGCGGATCACCTCGTCCAGCGCGGGTACGGCCACCACGTCGAACCGGCCGGTCAGACGCAATCGGGCGGCCCCGGCGCGATCGCCAACACTTACGGAGAAGGGTGCTTCCGCTCGGACCCGCATCGCGGCTCCCTTCCTGGAGGGTTCGCACACCTCCGGCCTGGGAGCGTGTCTCTGGGCTCCGGTCTCGCGCCTATCGGGGGGCGCATCGCGAGCCGTGATCTAGGGTCCGCCCGCCCAACGTACGCCCCGTCGCCCGATGGGTCAATGGCCCCAGCCCGACCGGGGCCGACTGCGCTAGGCTCACACCCGGTGGGACGTCCAGCCAACGCACCGGGTGCGGGACCCATCGAGCGGCTCCGGATCCTCGTCGCGGACGGGCGAGGAGAGCGGAGCGACGAAGTGGGTCGCACCGTGACCGGCCTAGGTCATCATGTCCTGGGGGAGGCAAGCCTCGGGGACGTCGCCGCCCTCACGGCATCCCTGCGTCCCGACGCCGCGATCGTGATCGTCGGCGAGAGCACGGAGCACGCGCTCGACCTGATCGGCAAGATCGTCACGGAGGCGGCCTGCCCGGTGATCGCGATCCTCGACGTCGAGGACCAGGACTTCATCCGCGAGGCCGCCAAGCGCGGCATCTTCGCGTACATCACCCAGGGCAAGGATGCGGCGGCGCTCCAGAGCTCGCTCGACGTCGTGCTGTGTCGGTTCGCCGAGTACCACGGCCTGGAGGGAGCGTTCGGTCGCCGGGCGATCACGGAGCGGGCGAAGGGGATCCTGATGGAGCGGCACTCGGTCGACGAGCAACGGGCCTTCGAGATGCTGCGCGATCAGGCTCGCCGATTGAACCGTAAGGTCACCGAGGTTGCGGAGGCGGTCGCCCTCAGCGTGACGCTGCTCCCGAAGGTTCCGGCCGACTAACCCGAGGCCGACCCGCGCGCCGCCCGCTTCTCGTCATAGTGGCTCGCCATGGAGTCGAGCATCTCGAGGTAGTTCGCGATGCCGTCGCGGGCCTGCTCGGCCTCGTCGGAAAGGCCGGTCACCTCGTCGATCTTCCAGTGGGTGAACAAGACGGGAAGGACCACCTCGTCGTGGTGGATCCGCAGGTCGTAGATCCCGGCCTTGGCGATCTCGATGGCCTTCTCCTTGAACTCCGGGATGTCAAGGCCCGGCATCGCGAAACCCGTCACCTGGCGGTTGATCGCCAGCATCATCTGCGAGGGGTCGATCTCCAGGGCCGCCTTCCCGAGCTCGCGGTAGAAGACGTAGTGCAGGTTCTCGTCGGTCGCGATGCGTGCCGTGAGCTTCTCGATCAGCGGGTCTTGCGTGAACGTGCCGGTGTTGCGGTGGGCGAGCCGCGTTGCGAGCTCCTGGAGCGTCGTGTAGACGACGCCGTCCAGCGGGTCGAGGACACCGCCGACCCCGTTGGGGTAGTAGCCGCGCGAGACCTGGTCCATGCGTCCGCGCTCCAGCACCACGGGGTCCATCCCTCGCGTGACGGTCAGGTAGTCCCGGAGCACGATCGCATGCCGGCCCTCCTCGGCCGTCCACCGGCGGACCCACTCGCCCCACGGGCCGCCGCGGCCGAACATGTCCCACAGCGCGAGGTGGTAGTAGGGCAGGTTATCCTCGGTGAGAAGGTTTACCTCCAGGGCCGTGCGGGAGACGATACCGAGTGCGCTGTCGGTCTCCTCCCAGGGCTCCTCCTGGTAGTTGCG
>DATEDE010000256.1:0-2835 GCA_035286545.1 Actinomycetota bacterium
CCGCCGCCTAGCCCGACGGAGGCGCCCGTCTCGTCGTACACGTCGGCGGCGATGCCGGGGAAGGGGAAGGTCGCCGAGCCCGGCTTCAGCCGTGTGATGCCAGGCAACGGCGTGATCAGGATCGCGCCAGTCTCCGTCTGCCACCAGGTGTCGACGACCGGGCAGCGCTCGCCTCCGATCATCTTCCAATACCAGACCCAGGCCTCCGGGTTGATCGGCTCGCCGACCGAACCCAGCAGCCGGAGCGAGGACAGGTCGTGCTTCTCGGGGAACTCAGGGCCCCATCGCATGAACGCGCGGATAGCCGTCGGCGCCGTGTACAGGATCGTGGCCCGGTACTTCTCCACGATGGACCAAAGCCGGTCCTTGTCGGGCCAGTCGGGGGCGCCCTCGTAGATGAGGCCCGTGGTGTGGTTCGCGAGCGGCCCGTACACGATGTACGAGTGGCCGGTCACCCAGCCGATATCGGCCGCGCACCAGTACACGTCGTCCTCGTGGATGTCGAAGATCATCCGGTGCGTCGCCGCGACCTGTGTCAGGTAGCCGCCGGTCGTGTGCACGATGCCCTTCGGCTTACCGGTCGTGCCGCTCGTGTAGAGCAGGTAGAGCGGGTCCTCGGCGTCCATCTGCTCGGGTACGCACTGGGCGGGCTGCGCCTCGACTAGCTCGTGGTACCAGTGGTCACGACCCTGCTCGAACGCATGCTTCCCGCCTGTGCGCCGGACGGTCACGACGTGCTCGATGCCGGGGCACTCCTTCACAGCCAGGTCGGCGTTGTCCTTCAGCGGGACCACGGAGCCGCGCCGGTACCCGCCGTCGGCGGTGATGAGGACCTTGGCCTGGGCGTCGTTGATCCGGTCCCGGAGTGATTCGGCGGAGAACCCTCCGAACACCACCGAGTGCGGAGCGCCGATGCGGGCGCACGCGAGCATCGCGACGGGCAGCTCGGGGACCATGCCGAGGTAGATCGCGACGCGGTCACCCTTGCGCACGCCGAGGGCGCGCAGGGCGTTCCCGAACCGACAGACCTCGTCCAGGAGCTCTCGGTAGGTGATCGTGCGCTCCTCGCCCGGCTCGCCCTCCCAGTGATAGGCGACCTTGTCGCCGCCGCCCGCCTGCACGTGACGATCCAGGCAGTTGACCGAGGCGTTGAGCTTCCCGCCGGCGAACCAGGTCACCCACGGTGGCTTCCAGTTCATGACCGTATCCCAGCGCTCGAACCAGTCGAGCCGTTCGGCCTCCTTCGCCCAGAAGGCTTCGGGGTCGGCGTCGGCGTGCTCGTAGACCGAGCGATCCTGCACGACGGCCGCCGATCGGAACCCTTCGGAGGGCTCGAACACACGGTCCTCGGATAGCAGGGAGGCGATGTTGCGCTGGACGTCGGCCATCTCCAGGACCCTCCTTAGGCGTGCGTGCCTGCCTTGCGGACCCATGCTACGGCGGCCGAGGCCAGCGAGGCCAACCGGGAACAGGCACCGATGTGCTTGCATCCGTGCCTGGAAGGCCCCAGCATCGTTCCCATGAGGCCGCCATGGAGGCGGCCTCAAAGGCTGTCGGGGGAAGGAGGGCACCGTGGCGATGTACGAGGCTTACTGCGTGAAATGTCGGGCCAAGCGCGAGTTCGAGGGAACGGTCGTCGAGCTCAAGAACGGCCGCAAGGCCGCTCAGGGCATCTGTCCAGTCTGTGGCACGAAGGTCATGCGCATCCTGGGCAAGTCCGCCACCTAGAGGCACCACCCACCGAAGGGAGCCGGCCGCGGCCGGCTCCACGCTAGGCCCCCGCCAAGGGGGCCGTGTTCCAGGTTCGCCAGCCCGCTCCGGGCCTTCGTAAGGCTCTCCTTCCGGGGGACGATCCGTGCCTAGTTGAGCCGTGAGAGGAGCTGCTCCGCGGTGAACACGGTCGCGCCGGCGGTGCGCTCGTGACGCTCGGCCAGGCTGGCGACCGTCGTCGCTTCGAACACGCCCTTGATCGCGCGGGCCACGTCCCCCCAGAACCCCTGTAGCCCGCACCGAGAGTCTGCGAAGCATGTGTGGTCGCTGGGCTCCAGGCAGAACATCGGGAACAACTGCCCCTCGATCGCGTCGGCGATCTGGGCGACGGTGATCTCGGCGGGATCCTTCGCCAGGCGGCAGCCGCCGCCCGCGCCGCGGAAGCTCTCGACGAGGCCGGCCTTGTGCAGGGCCCCTAGCTGCTGTTCCAGGAACCGGACCGGGATCTGCTGGGTCGTCGCGATCTCGCGCGCAGGCACGAGCGCCCCACTCTCGCGCCGCAGCGCCAGCTCGATCATGGCTCGCATCGCGTACTCGAGCTTCTGCGAGATCTTCAGCATGACCCGGCTCCTTCCCGGCCAGCGTATGAAGGGCCCCGCGAGGTGTCAACGAAGACGAGCTATCGCCGAGCAAGGTGGGCTCCCGCGACCGGGTGGGGTGGGATGGTCAACTCGGGCCATGCGCTCGGCAGCTCGCTCGACCGACACCTGTAAGGACGATGCGGATCCTGGTGATCGATGACGAGCCCGACGTCCTCATGCTCTGCCGTGTCAACCTCGAGCTGGCGGGACACGAGGTCGTCTCGGCCGCGAGCGGAGAGGTGGGGCTGGAGCTCGCCAGGAGCGAGCGACCAGATGTCGTCGTACTCGACGTCATGCTCCCCGTCCGCGACGGTTTCCAGGTCATCGGTGATCTGTCGTCAGAGCAGAACCTGGCCGACGTCCCCGTGATCCTCCTCACCGCCAAGACCTTGGTGGAGGACCGGCTTGCGGGATGGCGCGCGGGGTGTACCGAGTTCGTGTCCAAGCCCTTCTCGCCAAGCGAGCTCGTCGAGTTGGTCGGGCG
>DATEDE010000257.1:0-13514 GCA_035286545.1 Actinomycetota bacterium
CTTCGACGGTCGCGTCGAGGGCGAGCGCGAGGCCCGGCCACTCGGCGGCGGGGTCGGCGTGCGCGATGCTGCCGCCGACGGTGCCGCGGTTGCGGATCGCGCGATGCCCGATCAGCGGGACCGCATCGACGAGGATCGGGATCTCTTCGCCGAGGTCACCGACCTCCTCGACATCCCGGTGTCGGGTCATCGCGCCGACGCTGAGCCAACCGTCCTCGCGGCGGATGGACGCCAACCCCTCGATCCGGTTGAGGTCGACGAGGAGCGCGGGGCTCGCCAGGCGGAGCGCGAGGAGCGGGATCAGGCTCTGGCCGCCGGCCAGCACGAGCGCGTCATCGCCCGCCTCAGCCTTCAGCGCGACCGCCTCCTCCAACGTCTCGGGCGCCGCGTAGGCGAACGGGGGCAGCTTCAGGAAGCCCGCCCTCCCGAACGTCGCGGTCGGAGTGTCACGCCCCGACCAGCTTCGCGGCCATCCAGTCGCACATCAGCGGCACGAGGGTCGCGTTGCGGTTCGTGCAAGTGTGGAACCCGTCCTCGAAGTTCACGAACTCGCCGTTCGGACCCTCGGCCATCCGGCGTCCCTCCTGGACAGACACGAGCTCATCGCGAGCCCCGTGGATCACGAGGTAGGGCACCTCGATCTTCTCGACGACACCCGATAGCGTGCACTGCTCGTCGATGTAGGCGCGCGCCTCGGCCAGCGAGTCGACCCCTAGGTCCTCCAGGACGTTCAGCTGCGTCGACAGCGCCCAGAAGCGGTAGTCGCGGAAGTCGAAGAACCCCCCCGAGGAGATCGCCGCTCGGATCCTTGGCTCGAACGCCGCCGCCCGCAGCGCGAGGAACCCGCCCATGCTGCTCCCCCAGATCCCGACCCGCGCCTCGTCCACCCGTCCCGAGGCTTCGAGCGCGTCGATCGCCGCGCCCATCGGCTCCTCCCACGCTTCCGGGCGCATCGGGAGCTTCCCGAGCATCTCGCCCTGACCCGGTCCGTCAATCGTCAGGACGCTGAGCCCGCGGCGCACGAACTGCCGAGCCCAGTTGTGGTACTCCTCCTTCACCGAGTCGGCGCCGTTGACCATGATCACCACCGGGCATGGCTCGCCGCCGTCGGTCAGGTGCAGGTAGCCGGGCATCTCGGTGCCGCGGTACGGGATGGCCACTGGCACGATGCGATCCCCCCACAGCGAGACGGCCTCCCGGTAGCGGCGCACGCGGCGCGACCGTCCTTCGGCCTTCTCCGGCGAGCCGAACCGCGCGAGGTAGGCGCCCCAGTGGTAGCAGGCCGACGCGCGGTGGAACTGGTCGGCCGCCGACAGCGACCGTCCCTCAACGGCGAAGCGCTCGGCGAGACGTTCGGCCTCCTCGGCCTCCTGCCGGAACGACGGGTACCACGTGCGGAGGTCGACGATCCGCCCCAGGATCCGCTGCAGGTCGCTGGAGTCGAGCGGACCCGTGACCTCCATCCGCGCCAGCCGGACGACGACGTAGCGCTGTCCCATGTGCTCGGCGCCGTGCAGCCGGATCAGCGTCGAGAGGTTCTGGTAGAAGCGCTCGATCTCCTGGAGGTCGGCGTCGTCCATCTCCGCCTTCCGATCGTGTCAGCGAGCCGACCGAGCCATCACGTCCAGGGCGAACCGGCGCAACGTGTCTTGAACGACATCGGTATCACCAAAACCGATGATGCTGACGCTGTCAATCCCGCGTTCCCGGACCGCGGCCAGTTGCGACGCGACGCCGTCGGGATCGCCGGTCAGCACGAGCCGCGCGACCTCGGCCTCGGGGACGAGGGCGCCCGCCGCGACTTCCCCACCCGATGCGAACGCCTCCCGGACCGCGCGGACGGTCCCGGGCGCGATCCCGAGCCGCTCGAGCACCTCGGGGCGGGTGCCCCGCATCAGCAACGCCGCCCACGTCCGGTACCGCTGCTCGTCCGCAGCGGCGATGGTCGTCGATAGCCGGAGCACCTGCCACGCGACGACCTCGACGCTCACCACGTCCCGTCCCGCTTCCCGCGCGCCGGCCTGGATCTCGCCGAGCGCGTACGCCATGCCCTCGGGGGTGAACATCGCCTCGACGAACGCGCCGTCCGCCTTGGCGCCCGCGATGCGCAGGACGGCGGGTCCGCGGCTCCCGACGAAGATCGGGACCGGCGTCGGCGGTCCGGACTCCAGGCGGACGCCGTCCAGCGCGAGCGTGCGACCGCGCATCGTGACCTCCTCGCCGGTGAGCAGCCGCCGGCACACGTCGATCGACTCGGAGATCCGCGCGGCGGCGAGGTCGGTGGGCAGGCCGAGTGCCGGCAGGACCCGCGTCCGGTTCCCCGCACCGATCCCGAGCACGAAGCGACCGCCGCTGAGCTCGGCGAGCGTCGCCGCCGCGCGGGCGATCTGGACCGGATGCCGGGTCACGGGGTTCGTGACCGCGACGCCGATGCGGATCGACGAGGTGGCCGCGGCGCACGCCGCGAGGAGCAGGAACGGATCGTGATGGAAGGACTGATCGAGGATCCACAGGTCGTCGTACCCGAGGCCCTCGGCCATGCGAGCGATGTCGATCGTCTCCGCGACGGACATCGCGGGGAAGAACGTGGCGCCGTACCTCACCGCGGTCGTCCCCGACCACCGAGCCGGTGCGGATGCGTCACGGCCGCGTCTCGCCGACGAAGATGTCCGTCGGCAGGACCGCGGTCGCGAGGTGGTTCGGCGAGTCGACGACCTGACCGACACGGAGGTCGACGGCGACGCTCGAGATCGCGTAGGCCTGCTGCCGCGAGTAGCCGTACTCGTGCACCAGGTGGTCGAGCATGTTCCGCAGGGCGTGGCGCGCCGCGGCCGTGAGGTCGTCGGCGGGCCCGCCCGTCGAGGCGTAGGCGCTGAGGCCGGTCGTCGCGAACGTCGGGCGAGGCGTGGTGTCCGCGGCCGCGACGGGGACCTCGAACCGCACGTCGCGCAGCCTGCGCTCGGCGGCCTCGCCCGGGCGGACGTCGAAGCGCGCTCGGAAGACCGAGCGAATCTCTATCGCGGTCCCGCACGACTCGCCGTCGCCCTGCGCGAAGTGCGTGTCGCCCGCCGAGAACAGCGCGCCCTCCTGCCAGACGGGGAACAGGATCCGCGTGCCGGCGACCATCTGCCGGACGTCCATGTTGCCGCCGTTCTCCCGCGGCGGCTTCGTGCGCAGGCCCCGGCTCGCGATCGGCTCGGTCGCCGGGACGGCGCCCCGCGCGTCGGGGAGCAAGACGTCGTCGCCGCGCTCCGTCATCGCGCGCTCGCGACGCGAGATCTCCTCGAACAGCTCGTGCGACGGCGCCACCCCCATCGTGCCGACGAACGGCGACCCGGGGATCCGCACGCGCGGAAGGTCCGGCGAGGTCGCCCAGCCGTCGGCGAGCTCCCACCGGACGAGGAACGGCTCTGGGAACTCGTCGGCGAGGAACCCGAACCCGGGGATCTCGGCCGTGTACCCGAACGTGGGCGGCACGATCTCGAGGACCTCGACGGAGAGGACGTCGCCGGGCCCGGCCCCTTCGACGCGGATCGGCCCGGTGAGCGGATGCACGACCGAGCGGTCGCACCGTGAGACGTCCTCGTGGGTCGAGTCCATCGTGAACTGACCGTCGACGGCGTCCCGCGTGTGGATCGCGACCTCGTCGCCGGGCGCGACGGTCAGAACGGCGGGGATGTCGGGATGCCACCTGTTGTGGCACCGATCCGGCTCCTCGCGGACGGGCCGGCTGGGATCGACCACGATCTCGTACGCGCCCACGATCCCATCCTCCTCCGGCGAGCCTAGAGCGACACGAGGATCGTCCCTATCACGACGACCGACGCGGCCAGGACCGTCGCCCGATCCCGCCGCTCGAGGTGCCGCAGGAGGATCGCCGACAGCAGCATCACGAACAGCGGTTGCGTCCCGATCACCGGCGCGACGAGCGAGACGTCGCCGCGCGCGAGCGCGCGGAACAGCAACAGGATCGCGGTCCCCATGAACGCGCCGGCGAGGACGAGCCACCCCGCGTCCTTGCCCAGCCGGAACCGACGGCGCACCGGCCCGAACGCGTGCGCGACCGCCCACACGAGGAACCCCACCCCGATACTGAGCGGCGCGGCGTAGACCGGATCCGAGCCGCCGCCGAGGCCGACCTTGACGAGCAGGTCCGACGTGGCGTAGCCGATCGCTGCCGCGATCGGGAACGCGATCCCCGGTCGGAACCCCCACGTCGACTTGCGGCTCCGGTGCTCGACAGCCGTGGCGAACTGACCGGCGGCGGGTCCGGGGGCCACGAGCGCCTCGGCGGGAAGCTCGTCGGCGCGCTCCGGTTCACGCGACAAGATCCAGCCGCCCGTCACGATCGCCGCGACGCCGAGGACGCGGGTCCAGCCGAACGTCTCGTTCAGGACGATCACCGCGGCGGGCACGACGATCAACGGCCGGAGCCCCTGCTGGATCGGCACGGAGACCGAGGGGCCAAGCGCGCGCACCCCCCCGAGGGCCGCGGCGCGCGAGATCGCCGGAGCGAACAGACCCGAGAGGGCGAAGAAGACCACGGCCCTCGTGGACACCGTCTCGGGCGGGTCGAGGAGCATCGGGATCATGACGACCACCCACGCGCAGCCGACGATGACCATGTATCCGGCGCTGACGCTCGTCCCCTCCAGGCCGCGTCTGGAGACGACGTGGGACGCGGCGAAGCACGCCGAGGACAGCAGCGCGAGAACGATCTCGGTCACGCCGTCGACACACGCTCGCCGGCCATGGCGAACATCATACGTTTGGCCCTAATCGGCTCCGGCGGCGCGGTCACGACGTCGCGGCGGCTCCCCCACTTCCACGACGGGGTTCGAGAGGGTGCCGATCCCGTCCACCTCGATGCGGACGACGTCGCCGACCCGCAAGGTGAACGCCGGCTCGGGGACGACGCCGGTCCCTGTCAGCACGATCGCTCCGACCGGGAACGAAAGTGCGCGGCCGAGCCAGTCCGCGAGCTCGTCGAACGGGCGCCGCATCTGCGCGGTCGTCGTCCGGTCGACGACGACGATCTCGCCATCGCGCTCGACCTGCATCCGGATCTCGAGCCCATCGGGGAGGTCGGCGATCGGCACGATGCACGGCCCGAGAGCACATGCGGCGTCGTAGATCTTCGCCTGCGGGAGGTAGAGGGGGTTCTCGCCCTCGATGCTCCGCGACGAGACGTCGTTGCCGATCGTAGCGCCCACGATGCGCAGGTCGGCGTCGAGGACGAGCGCGATCTCGGGCTCGGGCACGTTCCACGCCGAGTCCCGACGGATCCCGATCGCTTCGCCCGGCCCGACGCAGCGCCATCCGGGCGCCTTGAAGAACAGCTCCGGGCGGTCGGCCTCGTAGACGAGGTCGTACGGCGTTGCGTCGACCGTCTCCTCACGGCGGGCGTCGCGCGAACGCAGGTACGTCACCCCCGCCGCCCAAACCTCCTGCCCCTCGACGGGCGCGACCACGACGGCGTCCGCGGGGACCCGTTCGTCCGCGCTCCCGATCGAGGCGAAGCTGCGACGCTCGGACAGCACACGGTCGAGCGATGCCGAGGGATCGGCGAGCGAGCGGGGACCGGCCTCGACGGACCCCCATGCCAACCGACGAGTGCCGTCGGCGAGCCGCACGCGGTAGAGGGCCGACGTCACGGAGACGGGCTCGGCGTCACCAGTGCTTCGCGCCGGCGATCGCGGCGACGCCGGCCATCGCGACGGCGACGTCCTCCTCGCTGCTGCCCGAGCTCACGCCGATCGCGCCGACGAGATCATCTCCCACGACGATCGGGAGTCCGCCCTCCAGCCGGGTCAACCGGCCGCCTGTCACGAGACCGATGCGAACCGCGTGGTCGCCCTCGCTGTGGTGGACCGAGTGGGTCGCCTGCCCGCTCGGTGCCCGTTGCGACGCGGCCGTCATCGCCTTGCGGAGCGAGGTCCTGATGCTGAGGAACTTCGCCCCGTCCATCCGCACGAACGTGAGCAACCTCCCGCCGTCGTCGGTCACCGCGATGCACTGCGGCACCGAAAGCTCCTCGGCCTTCTCGATCGCCGCCCGCAACACGTTCAGTGCGCCCTCGTGCGTCAACCTCGCGCCCGGCGCAACGTCCGGCATCGCTCCCCCTTCCGCCGCTAGGAGCCCCTTGGCGACGGGCATCATGGACCGATCCCAGCGTTCGTCACAACTGGGCGTCGTCAACGCTTCGTCGCTACACCTATGCAGGTTGCAGGATGAAGCGCCTTGTGAGGCTCGGGATCGCAGCGGCCCTCGGCGTCTCGATGATCGGCACCGCGTCCGCCGCCTACAGCTCGCTCAACGTCGTGCACGGGATCCCCGGCGGATACCGCGACGCGCGCCCGCATCGAGCTCTCCTCTGCCTGCTTGCCCGACCAGACCGGGGATCGGAAGGCCGAGGTTCCATGGTCGTGTCACCCCCCGGGTCTACGATCGGGGCATGGGACAGGTCGTCGACCTCCAGAAGTGGCGCGAGCGCCACGAGCACGACCCGATGAGCCGGCTCGAGCGCGCGATCGCGCGCCTGGATGGGCTGCTACGGCGACGGGGCTCGGGGCGCCTGGGCCACCGGGTCGAGTCCGAGCTCCTGGCCATCACGGGTGCCGTCACCGCAGGCCTCGAGGACGAGGCCGTCGATCGCGCCGAGAGGCTGGCCGAGAGGCTCGAGCACCCCTCGGCCCGCCGCTCGAGCTGACGCACCCCGTCAGCTAACCTCGACCACAAGCTCGAAGTCGGAGCCGACCATCTCCTCGCACAGCGCGCGGCACGCGCCCATGTGCTCCGCGAATCCCTCGTGCTGCTTCCAGGCCCTGCGTGATCCGGCGTCGGACCACAGCGCCAACGAGACGAAGTGGCGTTGGTCCTCGGCGTCCCGGATCAGCCACGCGTGCACCAGCCCGGGCACGTCCGCTCGCGCCCATCCGAGGAACTCGGTCCAACGCGCGATGAACTCCTCCTCCTTGCCCTCGGTCACCCGCCAGTTGCCCGAGGCGTACGACCCGCTGTCCCGCGTCATCTCCCAACCCTCCCATCGCTAGATCCGGTTCACCCACCGGTACTGGACGCTTACACGTACGCGGTGTCGACCCCGATGTCGCCCATGTCGCATATCGCCTGGACCTCGTGGATCGAGTCGTAGGGGAAGCCGAGGTTCGCGTACGCCTTGGCGACGACCTCCTTGTCGTCGGCCTCCCACTCGCACACGACCTTGCCCTCCGAGAAGCTTGAATACGCGCGGAGGAACCGCGTGCCCTCCTGCTTGTCCAGGTGCGGGGTGGCCTGCGCGAGCATCTCGCGCGTGAACCCCGGCAAGGTGTGAAGCCCGATGTACCGAGCCATCGGCGACCTCCTCCATCCGGCCGGACGCCTCTCGTCCGGCGCTCGCGGATCAGGCTAGGGAGGGACCGTTCCCGGAGCGTTCCCCCACGCGCGCTCCTGCTGGGAGGCCGCGCGGGAGGACCAGTAGGGCTGGCCGGCACGCTCGAACAGATCGGCGGAAGCGCCGAACCGCCGGGCAGCCCCGGCAGGGTCGCCCTCGGCCAACCTCAGGCTTCCCTCGGCCGAGGCGGCCATCGCGCGCCAGGCCGAGCTCTCGAACACGGCGGCTACCCGAGCCGCCGCCCCGGCGTGGGCGCGAGCGCCCTCCGCATCGCCCATCTCCGCGTACGCCTGGGCTGCCATCGGGTGAAGCAGGGCGCTGCACGTCGGGCAGTCCCCGTACCGAGCCGCGGCCGTGGCGGCCGCGCGGACGGATCGGACGGCCGCCTGCGCGTCCCCCCGCTCCAGCGCGCCGAACGCGGAGGTGGCGTGGATCCTTCCCCAGAGGTGACGGGCCATCGGGGAGACCGTCGCGATCGCCGACGCCCTGCGGAGGAAGGGGGCCGCCGACCCGGGCTCGCCCTGTGAGACGAGCAGCTCGGCCAGGCGCTGCCACGCGAGTGCCCCCGAGCGCGTCCCGAACGACGCGTGCAACTCGCCGCTCCGCTCCAAGCACCCGGCCGCCTCGTCGAACCGGACCTGGAGCAGGAGCGATTCGCCCAGCAGGCACCACGCGAAGGCCTGGGCACGGACCGCGCCGATGCGCTCGGCGTGATCTAGCGTCTCGCGCGCGTAACCTTCGACCCCCTCCCACAGCCCGTCCCCGTACAGGTGGTACTGCCCGATGCAGTGGTGGATGTCGAAGACGCGGGCGAGCTGCGGCTCGCCCTCGGGCAGGCCGGCGAGCCTCTCGACCTCTTCACGGAGCCCCTCGCGCCAGACACCCCGGTAGTGGCAGACGATCGCCAGCGCCTCGTGGGCAGCCGCGACGTCGTCGGGCTCGCCATATGCCTCGGCGAGCTCGACCCCCTCCCCGGCCAGGGTCGCAGCCCGGTCGAGCTCGTTCCGCTCCCAGGACGCGTTGGCCTGAAGGATCCGCAGCCGCGCCGACTCCCCCGCATCCTCGCCGCTGGTGGCGATGGCCTCGGCCAGGTGCGGCTCGGCCCGCTCGACGTCGTGGGCGGCCAGATAAGCCTGGGCCGCCTTGCGATGCAGCCGCGTCGACTTGGCGGCCTCGCCCGTGCCGAGGGCGGCGGCGAAAGCGCTCGCGGCGCCGTCCACGTCGCCGGCGAGCATCCGAAGGTCGCCGACACGCTCCCAGAGCTGCACCGTCAGCGATGGCGCGAGACCGCGGGCCGTCGCGATCTCCTCGCGCAGCCGCTGGGTCTCCGCCGAGGGCTCCACGCCGAGCTCCTCCTGAAGCGTCGCCTCGAGCCGCCCGTAGACCTCGAGCGCCTCGCGCGAGCGTCCGGCGAGGGCCTCGACGCGCATCAGCCGAGCGTGAGCCTCCTCTGCCAGCGGGTCGCCCGCGATCTCTCGGCGGAGCGCGGCCGCGGCGCGGTCCAGCTCGCCGCGCGACTCGAGAAGGGCGATCTGCTCTTCGAGCAGCGCGAGGAACTCCGCGCGCAGCTCCTCGGCCCGGTGCGCCACCCACTCCTCGTACCGGTCCTCGGGCAGGAGTTCGCCGGTGTACAGCTCGAGCGCGGTCTCGTAGGCGTCGGGATCGGCGGCACGTCGAGCAGCGCTTGCGGCGGTTTCGAAGGCCTCGACGTCGACCCACGCATCGCGCGGGAGCGCGAGAGCGCCCCCATCGCTCGAGATCAGCTCGGCCGCCTCCGAGGCATCGGCGCTCAGGACTCGGCGGGCGAGGTGGAGGTTCTTCCGGAGGTTGCTCGCAGCGGCGTCGGGGCCGAGCTCGGGCCAGAGCGCCTCCATCAGCTGCTCGCGATGGAGCCTGTGGCCGGGAGCCAGGGCGAGGAGGCAGACCAGACCCCGGGCCTTCCTGCGGGTCCAGGCGTGGGGCTCGATAGTGCGGCCGCGAACGCTGACCCGCAACCCGCCGAGCAACGCGACGGCAAGGCCGTCCGGCCTGCCCATGGCCCCGGATAGTAGGCCGGTCCTCCGCGTAACGCTCTCGAGCGGCGGCATGGGAACCATTCGCACCCCGGACCGGTCATCTGGGCAGGAACGGAGCACCGGGAGGAGGCGCCCCGGCGCACGCTCGTGCCCGAGCGCGCCCGCCCGGGGATACGCTGGTTGGCCGGCCTACAGGGAAAGGCTCGCGTGAACGATCCGGATCCGCGGACGCTCGCACGGGCGCGCGAGGGGGACCTCGGCGCGTTCGAGGACCTCGTGCGCCAGTACCAGGGCGACGTGTGGCGGTTCGCGTACCACTTCACGCGGGACCGGACGCTCGCAGACGACGTGACGCAGGATGCGTTCCTCCGAGCGTTCCGGTTCCTCGGCGGCTTCCGCGGCGATTCGAAGTTCCCGAGCTGGCTGTTCCGCATCGCGCGTAACTGCGCGATGGACCAACTCCGGGCCCGCACGACGCAGCAGGAGCACGAGTCCGCCGCCCCCGTCGGTCCGACGTTCGATCCGCAGACGCGGGTCGAGCTCAACGCCGCGCTCGACGCCGCCACGCCCGAGCACCGCGAGCCGTTCCTGCTGGTCGAGGTGTTCGGGCTCTCCTATCAGGAGGCCGCCGACGTGCTGGGCGTGCGCGTGGGCACGATCAAGAGCCGGATGCACCGGGCGCGCCGAGTGATGATGGATGCGCTCGCGGTCGAGGAGGAGGCCCGATGAACCACGAGCCGGCCGAGCTCCTCGTCTCCTCCCGGATCGACGGCGAGCGCCTTACCGCCCGCCAGTCCGCGGCGCTCGAGCGTCACCTCGAGACGTGCGAACGCTGTCGCGCGTTCGAGCGCGGGGCGTATCGCCTGCGGGAGGCCACCCGGTTCCAGCTCGCGCCCGCGGTCCCCGACCTCGTCGAGGACGTCATGACCGCGGTCCGCGCCGAGCCTCGCCCGGCACGCCTCCGCGCTGTGCGCGAGCCCGCGCACCGTCGTCGTCGTCTGATCCCGCGGCTCGCCCCGCTGGTCGCCGCGATGCTCATCGGCGCGATAGTCGGCAGCCTGGTCGTCGGCGGGCCATGGGGCGAGCGTGCGGGCGAGCCCGCTCTGGCCGCCTCCGACATCGTCGACGGCGTGAGCGCGGCGGCCGTGCGCCTGGACGCGTACGAGGCGACCTTCGCGATCTCCGAGTCTCACTTCTCCCCCGACGTGGCCGCGCGCGAGCTCACGATGCACGTGTGGTTCGGCGCGCCCGAGCGCTTCCGCCTCGACGTCACGGACCACACCGCCTACCCGACAGCGACCACGCCGACCGATCTCCGCCTGATCGTCGACGGACCCACGTGGTACGCATCCGGCCCCGAGCCGTGTCCAAGCTCGACGTGTCCGCTCCGCGAGGCGGTCGTGCGCAACCGCCTCCCGTTCTCGACCGCGGCCCCCATCCCGACCGACCTCGTCCTTCCTCTCGACGTCCTGACCGACGCTGAGGACGTCACGGTGCTCGGGCGCGGCACGGTGCTCGGGCGGCGGGCCGTGCGCGTCGAGGTGCCGTTCGAGCGCGCCCGTCCCCTGTTCCCGTTCCTGTCGCTCGGCGGGCAGTGGCGGCCTTTCTTCGAGCGCGACCGCGTCCGGATCTGGCTCGACGAGCGCTCGTGGTTCCCGCTGCGGTGGGAGGTCTTCCCGGCGACCGGCGCCGAGCGCCGGGCGTGGGCTCTGCGGTTCGGCCTGCCGCCCGAGCACCCCGGCGAGCCGGTGTTCTCGGCGGTCGCGCTCGACGTCTCGCTGCGCGAGCCCGACGCCGAGGTCTTCAGGGTCCCGGCCACCGCGCGCGGCAGCGACCAGGGCGCGCGCCCGGTCGCGCTCGGCGACCTGGAGGCCGAGGCCGGGTTCGCGCCGATCGCACCGCCGCAGGTCGCGGGGCTCGACCTGCACCGGGCCGCGATGCCCCAGGACGGCCCGGTTCTCGGCTACGCAGACGGGCTCTCGTTCCTGACGCTCGGGCAGAGCGCCACATGGGACGGCGACACGCCGTTCGGTCCGGTTAGCGTTCGCGCCGAGGAGGTGATCCTTCCGGGCGGCGGGGTCGCCTACTACGAGCCCTCGAGCGGGGAGCAGGGCCGCCGGCTGTCGATCCACGCCGAGGGCACCGATCTGTACCTCGAGTCCAACCTGTCGCGCGCCGACCTGCTCTCCGCGGCCGCCGCCCTGCCGGTGCGGGGCCTCCCCTTCCCCGAGTCCTGGCTGGTGCGCACCGAGGCCGGCGTGCGGATCGAGCGCGTCACGCTCGAGCAAGCCCGCGCCGCCGTGCCGTTCCCCATCGAGCTCCCCGCCGCGCTACCCGAAGGGGTCGCCCTCGCGAGCGTCGAGCTCGTCGACACCGGGGGCGGTACCGGCGTGACCCTCTACCTGCGCGACCGAGACGCGGACGGCGCCGTCGGGACGATACGGCTGCACCTCGAGCCGGCGACCTCGCTGCCGCCCGCGACGTCGGCCGTCCAGTCCACCGTGAACGTCGGCGGCGTGACGGGCCGGTTCACGCCCGACCGCTCGCAGCTCGAGTGGGTGCTCGAGGGCCTCTACACCTCGGTCGACGCGCCGGGCCTGGACCTGGCCGAACTGCTCGCGATCGCGGTCTCCATCGGGGCGCCGTCCGCGTGAGACGCCGATCCACGACCGGGGTGCTCGCCGGCGCGGTAGGTGGGTTCGCGCTCGGCGCCGCGCTGACCCTCGCGCTCCAGGGCTCGGCCGCGCCGCCGGATGCGCCGGGGACCGTGGCAAGGCAACCAGAACCCGTGGCCACCACTCCGCAGAACCCCGAGGCGTTCCTGGTCTGGACGCCCGGCGGTCTGCCCGAGGGCTTCCGCGACGGCATCGAACACCTGGACGGCGTCGAGCGCGCCGTGGTAGTGGCGAGCGACAACACGTGGCTCGCCCGCTCGTGGTCCGCGCAGGGCGAGGTCGTCGACGACCCCCGACCGGGCTTCGCGATCCCCTTCGAGGTGGCGGCGGTCGAACCCCGCGCGTTCGCGCGGTTCCTTCCCCCCGCCGACCGCTCGGTGACCCTGGAGCTCGAAGAGGGCCAAGGCGTGCTCGGCGAGAGCAGCGCGAAGCTACGAGGGCTGGGGCCGGGTTCGGTGCTTCGGTTCGACGACGTCCGGGTCGAGGTCGCCGCGATCCTGCCCGACGAGCTCGTCGGCGCGCACGAGCTCCTCGTCTCGCTGGACGTCGGACGCCCGCTCGGCGTCTCGCAGGACCGCTACGCGCTCATCGTCCCCGAGGGCGACCCGACGGCCGAGCGCGTGGAGCGCCTGGTCCGCCCGCTCCTCCCCGACGACCTCGACATGCGCGTGCGCGCCCCCGGCGACACACCGCTGTTCCGCCACGGCGACGCGGTGCTCGCGCCGGTGCAGATCAAGGCGTTGTTCGGTGAGTTCACGGCCCGAGCGATGCCCGGTCACCCCGGGTTCCTGACTCTCGACCCCGCGTGGGTGCGCCAGAGCATCGACACACAGCGCGTTCCGCTGCTCGGGAGCGTGACCTGTCACATCGCGCTGTTCCCACAGATCCGCGGCGTCGTGCAGGACCTGATCGACGAAGGGCTCGGGCGGACGATCGACTCGTTCTCCGGGTGCTGGTCCGCGCGGCACATCAACCGGGTGCCGAGCGCCGGGATCTCGCACCACTCGTGGGGCATCGCGCTCGACGTGAACGTACCCGCGAACCCGTTCGGCGCCCTGCCGGATCAGGACCCGAGGCTCGTGAGGACGTTCGAGCGGTGGGGATTCACGTGGGGCGGGGAGTGGGTCGTGCCCGACGGTATGCACTTCGAGTACCGCCGCCCGCCCGCCGACGCCTGATTCGGGCCCGAACCCGGACGTGCGCGAAGGGAGCAGCGATCATGCGCTGTCTGCACACACCCGGTGACCGGCGGGCGAGCCGCCGGGCCCCGGGCTTGCCTCCCGCGGCAGGACGCGCGTGGGTTTCTGCTCCCTTCGCGGTCACCCGAAGGCGACAACCTCATCGTACGCCCGGGGGAGCGGGGGCGCGAACCGCCGGTCAGGCCGCCCGGCGAGCGACGCGCGAGCGGACCACGAGCCACCCGACGATCGC
>DATEDE010000258.1:0-10968 GCA_035286545.1 Actinomycetota bacterium
ATCACCGCTTCTTCCCCCGCCCGCTTGATCCGCTCCTCGATCTCCTTCTGCGACCGCTCGTAGGTCTCCTCGATGCGAGCCGGGTGGATACGGCCGTCCTGCACCAGCTTCTCGAGTGTCATCCGCGCGGTTTCGCGCCGCACCGGATCGAAGCTCGACAGCACGACCGCCTCCGGCGTGTCGTCGATGATGAGGTTCACGCCGGTGGTCGCCTCGAAGGCGCGGATGTTCCGGCCCTCGCGGCCGATGATCCGCCCCTTCATGTCCTCGCTCGGCAGGGAGAAGACGCTCAGCGTCGACTCGCTCGTCTGCTCGGAGGCGACGCGCTGGATAGCGATCGTCACGATCTTGCGGGCGCGCTCCTCGCCCTCCTCCCGAGCGCGCTGCTCGATCTCGCGCACGGTAGACATCGCCTCGCGCTTGGCCTCGTCGACGACCTGTCCCCGGAGCGCCTCGCGGGCCTCCTGCGCGGTCATCTGAGCGATCTTCTCCAGCGCAGCACGATGCTGGGTCGCAGCCTGCTCGAGCTGTTGTCGCACGAGCTTCAGCTTCTCGTCGCGGTCGTTCAGCTCCTCGGAGCGCCTCTCGTTCTCGTCGAGCTTGGCGTCGACCGAGCGCTCCTTCTGCGTGAAACGCTCCTCCTGACGCTTGACCTCCTCACGCCGCGAGCGCAGCTCTTCCTCGGTCTCGCGTCGGAGCGCCCCTACCTCGTCCTTCACCCCGGCGAGCGCCTCGCGCGTGAGGCGCTCGGCCTCGCGCTCGGCCTCTAAGACGACCTTCTGGGCGCGGGACTCGGCGCTCTGAGCCTGGTTGCGCGCAACGGACATCCGGACCACGAACCCGATCGCCACCCCGGCGACCAGCGCCACGACCCCTACCACCGCTTCCATCGCTCACACCTGCCTTCGGGAAAGGGAACGGCCGAACCGAGGCCCTGTGGCCCCTGCTCGGCCGTGCGTCCGGCGGGTGGTCGAAGACGACGCCGGGGGCCTACGGCCCCTCGCGGCCTCCGATGCGATGTGCTTCCTGAGACGGTCGTCTGGTCAATTCAGGCACGGGTGAACAGTTGGCGGAACAGGATGAACCTCGTGCGCCCCAGCGTACGGCCCCTCGGGCGCTGAGGCAAGGGTGCGTTCTCGGCGAGCCCTCAGTCGTCGTGGTCCTCGACCTTCAGCGCAGCGCGGGCGGCCCCTCGAGCGGTCCCCCCGTCGTACCCTCGCCGGGCCAGGAACGAGACGAGCCTGCCGAAAGCCACCTCAGGGGCCACCCTCGTGAGCCGTCGGGCCTGGTCCGAAGCCAGCGCGAGCGCCCTGTCCCCCTCGTCCTCGTTGCCGCCCAGCTCCGCCAGGGCCTGCTCGATCGTCCCTCTCGCGACGCCCTTGGCGGCAAGGGCTGAGGCCACGGCCCTTCGGCCGCTCCGCTTGACCTTCAGCTGATGCTCCGCCAGCTCGTGGGCGAAGGCACGGTCGTCGACCAACCCGACCTCTTCGAGGCGGATGAGCTCGGCCTCTACCTCCTCGGCCTCGAACCCCGCGCGGAGCAGCCTGGATGAGAGCTCGTGACGGGAGCGCGCTCGCACCGCGAGGAGCAGGAGCGCGCGGTCGTGGCAGCCGAGGGGTTGCTTCGGCTCGCGAGAACGCCGGGGCCCGGCCAACCCTTCCCCTAGCCGGCCGGAGCCCCGGTCGTCTCACGCTCTTTGGCCTTCGTCGGTTCCGGCTCGCCGGTCACGACGAGATCCGGCACGACCTCGATCGGGGTCTCGTCGCCCTCCTCGCCGAACGCGGTCAGGCCCACGCCCTCGCGCACCTTGCGCTCGATGTCCTGCGCGACGTCTTGGTGCTCGACCAGGAACTGGCGCGCGTTCTCGCGGCCCTGACCGAGCTGCTCACCCTCGTAGGTGAACCAGGCGCCGGACTTCTTGACGATCTCCAGGTCGACACCGACATCGAGGAGGCTCCCCTCCTTGGATATGCCGACGCCATACATGATGTCGAACTCGCACTGGCGGAAGGGCGGCGCCACCTTGTTCTTCACGACCTTGACCCGGGTGCGCGAGCCGACCACGTCGGTACCGTCCTTCAGGTTCTCGATCTTGCGGACGTCCAGCCGGATCGACGAGTAGAACTTCAGCGCGCGCCCGCCCGGGGTGGTCTCGGGTGATCCGAACATCACGCCGATCTTCTCGCGTAGCTGGTTGATGAAGATCGCCGTGGTGTCGAACCGCGAGAGCGTGCCGGCGAGCTTGCGCATCGCCTGGGACATCAGCCGTGCCTGCAGGCCGACGTGAGTGTCGCCCATCTCGCCCTCTATCTCGGCGCGGGGCACGAGCGCGGCGACCGAGTCGATCACGACGACGTCGAGCGCACCCGAGCGCACGAGCATGTCGGCGATCTCGAGCGCCTGCTCGCCCGAGTCCGGCTGGGACACCAGGAGCTCGTCGATGTTGAGCCCGAGGCGCTGCGCGTAGGTGGGGTCGAGCGCGTGCTCGGCGTCGATGAACGCGGCGATGCCGCCGTGGCGCTGGGCCTCGGCGATGATGTGGAGGCAGACCGTCGTCTTGCCCGAGCCCTCGGGCCCGAAGACCTCGACGATGCGACCCCGCGGGATCCCGCCCACGCCGAGCGCGATGTCGAGCGCGAGCGAGCCCGTGGGGATCACGCCGATCCCGGCACCCATCGGGTGCTCGCCGAGCTTCATCACCGCGCCCTTGCCGAACTGCTTCTCGATCTGGGTGAGCGTGACCTCCAGCATCTTGTCCCGGTCCATCCGCGAAGCCTCCTGTCCCCTCGCCCACCGAGCCACCGCCCGCGTGAGCTCCTCCCCGACGTCCGGGCGAACGCTACCGCGAGGCACTGACATGGATTACACTCCTGTAGTTACCGACCTGCAACCCGTCGGGACGGTACTCGAACAGGTGTTCGAGGTCAAGGACCGGCCAGCGGAAAGGTCTCGAGCGCCTCGTAGATCGGGGCCGGGCGTCGGATCGTGCTCCGGTAGAGCACGATCCGGTCCACCGGGAAGCGGTCGCTGCCCACGCCGGCGTCCTCGAGCAGCTCTCCGACGTCGACCGGTGGCTCGAACCGGGCGACGGTGAGATGCGGCGTGAACGCCCGCTTCTCCCGGGGGAATTCCTCCGCGAGTGCGTCCTCGAGCGAGGCCGCGATCCGCGCGAACCGTCCCGCGGGATCATCGAGCTCGGCCCATAGCACGCGGGCCCGCCGCTCCGTCGGGAACGCGCTGAGCGAGCCGACATGCGTCTCGAACGGCTCATGAACCGTGGCGACGTTGCCGACCACACGGGTCACCCACTCGACGAGCCGCGGCCAGGTGGGTCCGAGGAACTTCAGGGTGACGTGCTGGTTCGGCGTCGGGACCCAGCGGGCCTTCGGGAAACGCTCCCGGAGGGGTTCTATCGAGTCGCGCACCGCCACCTGCACCCGCTCGGGCACGTCGGCCGCGACGAAGAGCCGCAGCGGCTTCGCCTCGGGCCGGGACGCCCGGTCGCGCGCCATCACTCCGGGAGCGGCAGCCCGAGAGCGTGCCGCCGCACGAGGTCGAGTGCGGCTTGCTCGGCGAAACGTCGGACCAGTTCCCGATCCCCCGGCCAGCGGAACCCGAGGGCGTGAAGCACGTCCCCGGCGTCGAGCGCGACCCACACCTGGCCCGGCTCCGCTCCGCCGTGGGTCTCGGGACCAGCCGCGCCCGTGATCGCCGCCGCGACATCGGCGCCGAACAGCCGTCTCGCACCAGCGGCCATCTCCAGGGCGCACTCGCGGCTGACCGGTCCCGGGCCGTCGAGCGTCTCCGCGCTGACGCCGAGGAGCGAGCGCTTCGACTCGACCGTGTAGGTCACGGCGGAGCCCAGGAACACCTCGGAGGCGCCGGCGACGGCGGTCATCCGGGCGCCGAACCCACCCCCGGTGAGCGACTCGGCCGCGGCGAGCCGCATGCCGCGGTCGGCGAGGAGCCTAAGGACGACCCCCTCGAGCGGAACCTCCCCGGTGCCGTAGACGTGGTCGCCCAAGCGCTCGCGCACCTGCGCTTCGAGCGGGTCGAGCAGTGACTGCCCCTCCGCGGCGGTCTCGGCCTTCGCGGTGAGCCGGACGTGCACCTCTCCCCCGCCAGCGAGATAGGCGACCGTGGGGTTGCTCGAGCGCCGGTACAGGTCGTCCAGCAGTTCCGAGATCAGCGACTCGGCCAGCCCGTAACAGCGAAGCGTGCGCGAGACGAGCGACGACGGGCCGGCGAGCGCGCCGACCTCGGGGAGAACGGTGCCCTGCATCATCTCCCGCATCTCGATCGGTACGCCCGGGAGCGCGTACACGGTCGCCCCTTCGATCCGAACGACCAGGCCCGGCGCCGTCCCGCGTTCGGGCGCGATGAAACGGCCCCCTTCGGGTACATCGGCCTGGGCGAGGTTGGAGTCAGACATCGGGCGCCCGAGCATGCGGAAGCGTTCGCGGAGCGCCTGCTCTATCTGGGGAACGCGGACCAGCCGCGCGCCGGCCGCGTGGGCGAGCGCCGGCCGCGTCAGGTCGTCCTGAGTGGGCCCGAGACCGCCGCTGATGATCACCACATCGCTCCGAGACGCCGCGAGCACGATCGCCTCGACGACCCGCTCGTGGTTGTCGCCGACCGCCTGGTGGCGCAGCACGTCGACACCCATCGTCGCCAGCTGCTCGGAGATCCACTGGGCGTTCGTGTTCGCGATCTGCCCAAGCAGCAGCTCGGTGCCCACGGCCACGATCTCGGCACGCATCGGCCGCTACCCCCCAGGGGAGGGTGCGGGTTCGTCCTGGTGACCGAACGTGTGCTCCCACGGTACGCCCGGCTCGCCCGGGTAGCCGAAGTCGAGGCCGTCAACGGTCACGCGGGCGCTCGAGCCCTCGGACAGCGTCAGGGTGATCGTCGTGTCGGCTTCGAACGACCGCCCCTCGTCCGACTCGAGCGAGAACAGCTGCGGCTCACCCTCATCGGCCACGATCGTCACGTCGACCGGCCGGCGCGCAACGACCGCGACGGTGACTTCGCGGTCGACCCCTGCCTCGGGTTCGACGGCGCTCGCCTCGGCCGCGAGGTCGGCTGGCTCCGGTGCCGGGCGCCGGGCCGACAGCACGCCGAATGCTCCCGCGAGCACCAACACGGTGGCTGCGATCAGGATGAGCAGCCGGTGGTCATCGCGCCGGCGACGCCCGCCGAGCACGGGCTCGACGCGTCCGGGCGGCGGGGTCATGGTGGAAGGGGACGGCTCGGGGGCGTGGTCGCTCTCGTAGGCCGCGACCACCTTGTCCGGCGACAGACCGAGGTACGTCGCGTACGTGCGGAGGCACCCACGCACGTGGACGTCGCCCAGGAGCCGATCGAACTCCTCGGCCTCGAGCGCCTCCAAGAACTCCCGGCGAACGCGCGTGTCGCGCGCCGCCTCCTCGAGCGTCAGTTCCCGGCCCTCACGCACCTTCCGCAGGGCCGAGCCGACGTCGAGCGTCGATCGTTGCACTGTGCGACTCCTCTCGGCAGCAGGCATCCTAGCGGAGGGCGCTGTTGCGAGGCTTCGGCCACCGGGCCGCTGCAGGCGCCCGAGGGACCGAAGGCCGGGTGTCCACGCTCAAGGCACTAAGACCAAGGCCCGATATATCCCAGATGAGCCGGGGGATATCGTTGAGGTCGTTCGCACTCCGCCGTCGCGGGAGGAGCCGAAGCATGACAGCCGATACCGTTCGGATCGACCTCACCTCCGCGTTCGCGCTGGCCGAGACGCCGAGCGCGCCGGAGCTCGAGACCGAGGGCCGGGTCCGCTACATCGTCGTGAGCGGGAGACAGGACGACGGACTGTGGGGACCGATGGGCGCGCTGTGGCTTTCCCAGGACGAGCAGCGCGGCGGGTTCCTCGTGAACCCTTGGGCCCTGTGGGGGGGCAGCGAGATCGTGCGCGGGTACCGGGGCGCCCTCGAGCGCCACTGGTCCGCGGAGCAGATCTACACGTACTGGCAGCGGGAGGTCTGGGTCGGCCCGTACACCGTCGACGAGGAGCGTGAGGCCGAGACCCTGCTCCTGCTCTCCGAGCTCGTCAACGTCCTGTAGGCCGAGCGGGCCTCACGACGCGACCTGCTCGGCGACCTCCCCGAGCCAGCTCCGGTACAGGGCCGCGTAGACCCCGCCGCGTTCGATCAGCTCGGCGTGGGCACCGCGCTCAACGATCTTGCCCCGGTCGAACACGAGCACGGAGTCGGCCGACTCGGCGGTCGAGAGCCGGTGTGCGATCGAGAGCGTCGTGCGGCCGCGCGAGAGCCGGCCGAGCGCCTCCGCGATGATCCGCTCGGTCTGGGGATCCACGGCGCTTGTCGCCTCGTCCAGGATCAGGCACTCAGGGGACGCCAGCTGCGCCCGGGCAAGGGCGACCAGCTGGCGCTCGCCCACCGAAAGGGCTTCGCCGCGCTCGCCCGCGTTCGTGTCGAGGCCCTCCGGGAGGCCGCCGAGCCACCCGTCGAGGTCCAAGGAGGCGAACGCCGCCTCGACGTCCCGGTCCTCGGCGCCGGCTCGTCCGAAGCGCACGTTCTCGCGGATCGTCGTGTCGAACAGGAACCCGTCCTGGGGCACCATCAGCACCGCCCGGCGGCGCGCCTCGCGCGAGATCTCCCGCAGGTCCACCTCACCCAGGACGATCCGTCCCGACGAGGGATCGGCGAGGCGACACAGGAGCTTCGCGAACGTCGTCTTGCCGCATCCCGTCTCCCCGACGATCGCCACGTGCCCCCCCGCGGGAACCTCGACGTCGATGCCCCGAAGGACCGGACCGCCGCCGTCCCGGTAGGCGAACTCCACGCCCTCGGCCCTGATGGAGAGCGGACCTGCAGAGACCGAGCGGCCGGGATCGGGCTCGACGAGCTCGACGGGCAGGTCGAGCACCCCGAGGACCTTGCGCCAGCCCGCGATCGCCGACTGCGTCATGTCGAACGTCTCCGACAGCTCGGAGAGCGGATCGACGAACATCGCCACCAGGAACAGGAACGCCACCAGGCCGCCCACCGTGAGGCCGGAGTCGGCGCCGAACGTCACACCGACGGCAACCACCGCCGCGGTCGCCACCGCTCCGAACAGGTCACCGATCGGGAAGATCGTGGCCTGGTACCGGTTGGCGTTCATCTGGGCCTCGTACTGGCGCCTGATCGCCCCCCCGAGCCGGACCTCGACCCGCCGATCGAGCCCGTAGGCCCGGATCACCGCGGCACCCATCACGCTCTCGGAGACCGCCGACAGCGTCTCACCGATCCTGGCCCGAACCCGCTCGTACGCCGCGAGCATCCCGCGTTGGAGCACGCGCATCACGAACGCGATCGGGGCGACGATCACCAGCGTCAGCAGCGCGAGCTGCCACGAGTAGACGAACATCAATACGGCCGTCCCGGCCATGAGGATCCCGCTTGTGATCCACGAGATCGCGCCCCATTCCATGAACTGTCCGAGGATGTCCACGTCTGCGGTCACGCGCGCCACGAACGCACCACGCTTCTCGGCGGTCTGCTCGGCGATCGATAGATCGTGGATGTGCGCGAACGCCCGCACACGCAGGTTCCGCAGGGCGGTCTCGCTCGCCCGCACGAGACGGATGTATGCGGCCCGTCCCGCCACGTAGACCCCCACCACCACGATGGCCGCGACCGCGCAGGCCGACGCCACCAGGCCCGGCCGGAACCCCTCGGGTCCGAGGAGACCTCTGTCCAGCGTGAACCCGATCAGGACCGGCAGGATGAGCCTGCCGATCGCGTTCGCCAGAGCCAGGATCACGGTGAAGCCGAGGCCGGCGCGTAGCTCGGGGCTCTCGCGGAGCCCCCGGCGCAGGACGTGCCAGGCGCCCTCGACCCGCACCGACCGCTCCTCGGCGCGCGGCGGCTCCGTCGGCGGGCCGCCGTCGAGCGTGGACGGTGGAGCGACCTCCTCCGCCCGAGCGAGCGCCAACGCTTCCTCCGAGCGGTGCGGCGGGGTCACGCCGCACCTCGCTCGTCGGCCCGGACTATGGCCGCATAGGCGGGATGCGAGGCCAGAAGATCCTCGTGCCGCCCCTCGGCCACGATCCGCCCCCCGTCCAGCAGTAGCACCCGGTCGGCGAGCGCGATCGTCGAGACCCGGTAAGCCACGATGATCAGGGTGGCGGCCACCTCGCGGCGCAGACCGTCGAGGATCGCGGCCTCGATGGTGGGGTCCACCGAGGAGGTCGCGTCGTCCAGGATCAGCACCCTGGGGAGCCGCACGAGCGCCCGCGCGAGCGCCACACGCTGGCGCTGCCCGCCGGAGAGCGTCAACCCACGCTCGCCCACGACGGTGTCGTAGCCGGCCGGCAGGGCTCGGATGAAGGCGTCCGCCTGCGCGAGCCGGGCGGCCCGGCTCACGTCGCGGTCGCTCGCCTCGGTCTCGAGCTCGATGTTCTCGCGGATCGAGGAGGCGAACAGGAAGCTGTCCTGGAACACGACGGCTACGTCCTCTCGCAGCCGGGTCGCGTCTACGTGCCGCAGGTCCACGCCTCCGATCCGCACGGACCCGAGGTCGGGATCGGCCAGGCGGACCAGGAGCTCGGTGAGGGTGCTCTTGCCCGACCCGGTGGGGCCGACGATCGCCACGGTCTCGTTCGGAGCCACCTCGAGCGAGAGGTCGCGGAGCACCGGGTGCGGCCCGTTCGAGTACGAGACCGAGCGCACCGAGACGCCGAGCGGCCCGTCGGGGAGCCCGAGGGCCTCGACCGCGGGCGCCATCGTGAGCGGCTCCTCGAAGACCTCCTCCAACCGCTCGTGGCCGACCACGGCCCTGGGGAGGTCAGACAGCGCGAACCCGATCACCCGCAGCGGGAAGGCCAGGATCAGGAACAGGCTCACGAACTGAACCAGGTCGCCGGTCGTGATCGCCCCGGTCGAGACCCGCCACGATCCGACCAGGAGCAGGACGATCACGGCCAGGTTCGGCACGGCCGAGAAGACCGGCTCGAAGGTGGCCCGAAGTCGGCCGGCGGCCATGCGCTCGTCGCGGATGGCATCGGCCCGCTCGGCGAACCTGGCGACCTCGGCGGCCTCCCGCCCCAGGGTCTTCACGACGAGCGCACCGTCGATGCTCTCGTGGGCTACCGCCGATAGGTCCCCGATCCGCTCCTGCGCGCGCGAGAGCGGCCGCTCGACCCTCGCCACGTAGACCTTGTTGAAGAGCGCGAGCATGGGCAGGATCGAGCAGCCGATCAGGGCCAGGAACGGATCGGTCACGACGAGAGCCACCGCGGCGAAGACGATCAGCAGGATCACCGCGGTCGAGTAGGGCAGCGGATGGATCACGTCGGTCGCCGCGTCGATGTCGGCCTGGGCGTGCGCGAGCAGCTCCCCGGTCGGATGCGCGCGGTGGTAGGCCAGGGGCAGCTCGCCGTACCGCTGGATCACGCGCGTGCGAAGGCTCGCCTGCATGCGGGCGCCGGTCATCCCGGCGAAGTACCTGCGCGTCACGATGCCCCCCGCCCGCACGACCCCGACGGCAACGATAGCGAGCGCCCCGAGGGCGATCGTGCCGGCAGAGACCTCTCCGTCGAGCCCCGGGACCACCACCTCGTCCACGACGCGGCCGAGCACGATCGTGCCGCCAACGGTCGCCGCCGCGTATACGGCCGCGCCGCCCACGGCGATGCCGAAGGGGAGCGGATGCTGCGCGATGTACGAGCCGATGATCCGGATCCCGCGGGCGAACACGCTGCGATCCTCGGACACGATCCTCCTCCGGCAGCCGCCAGCGCCTGGCGGTCGCCTTCGAGCGTACAGGGCGGCCTCGACGGCTCGGGCCGGCGTTCGCTCGACCGGAGCCCGCGCCCGGCGTAGGGTCGCCGCGTCGCGAGCGTTGGGGGTGGGGACTTGCCACCGAAGCGAGACCACGCAACCGGAACCGGCTGCTCGCGTACTTGTTGATCGGCGCGGCGGTCTCCGTGTCGCTCGGCGTATACGGGCGGGTCCACGACCGCGACCGGGCAGGCGCTGGTCAGCCTGTTCTTCTCCTCGTCGATCAACCTGAACGTGTGGCTCGCGGGCGTGGACTTCGGTCTGATAGCGTCCTGACCTGCGGATACTCTCCGCCGAGAAAGGGGCTGGAGGGAGGCGTCATGGAGGTGCACCCCGGAGTATTCACGTCCGACACCGACGCCGAGGACTGGGAGCCCCTTGCCGAGGTCCCCGGCTCCGAGTTCCACGCCCTGGTGGAGTCTGATGGCTACGAGGCAGGGATGTGGCGCATCCCTGGAGAGGGAAGCATGACCTTCCGGTGGAGCGCCCCGGCACGTGACACGTTCGTCGTCCTGGAAGGCAAGGCGAGGATCGAGATCGACGACGGTCCTACGCTGGATGTGAAGCCAGGCAGCATGGTCTCGCTGCCCGCGGACGTCGAGGCGACTTGGCACGTGACGCTGCCGTACAAGGATATCTACGTCATCGGCTGAACAGGTGAGGGGCGGCTTCGGAGCGGCCTGCCGTCGCCCCAGCCACCGTTCGTGGCTTGGCCGAGTCGCGTCAACTTGCCGCCGCGGAGCGGGACTCCTCCCACTCCTCGGGCGTGATCAGCACGTCGCGGGCCTTCGAGCCGAGAGAGGGACCCACGATCCCCCGGTCCTCTAGCAGGTCCATCAGCCGGCCGGCGCGCGCGAACCCCACCTTCAGCTTGCGCTGGAGCATGCTGGTCGAGCCGAGCTGGGAGCGGATCACGAGCTCTGCCGCCTGCTCGAGCAGGTCGTCGTCTCCGCCCAGTCCGCCGTCCTCGCCTTCGACCGGGGGCCTGCCCAGGCCCTCGACGCTCATCGCGTACTCGGCGGGGCGCTGGGCCCGGATCCACTCGGTGACCTGGTGGATCTCCTTCTCGGTGACCCACGCCGCCTGTAGGCGAGAGGGCTTGGAGGCCGAGGAAGGCGCGAACAGCATGTCGCCGTGGCCGACCAGCTTCTCGGCGCCGTTCATG
>DATEDE010000259.1:0-3123 GCA_035286545.1 Actinomycetota bacterium
CGCCGAGGGCCCGTGGTAGCGTTCGAGCGATGGAGCCCGCGCTGCATCCGGACGCGCAACCGCTCGCGTTCCTGCTCGGCCACTGGCGGGGGGATGGCGAGGGCGAGTGGCCCCGCGGAGAGCCCTTCCGCTACGACGAGGAGATGACGTTCGAGCACGTCGGCGAGCCGTTCCTCCTGTACTCGCAGCGCAGCTGGTCGCCCGACGACTCGAGCCCGATCCACTTCGAGCGAGGGTTCCTGCGCCCAGGGGGCCCCGGCCGCGTGGAGCTCGTACTGGCTCATCCGCTCGGGATCGCCGAGGTCGCGGAGGGGACGATCGAAGGCCAGCTGATCGAGGTCGCTACATCCGCGGTCTCGCTGAGCACGACGGCTTCCCCGGTCACCGAGCTGCGACGCCGCATCGAGGTACGGGGCGACGCCCTGTCCTACGAGCTGCACATGGCGATGCGAGACATCGCGCTCACCTCGCACGTGTGGGCGCGGCTCACGAGGGTCTGAGGCGTTGGCGCGGCGACGCTTCCTCGGGGCGAACGCGATCTTCTTGGCTCTGTCGACGCTGGGCATCGTCGTCGGCGCCGTGCTGCGGTGGGTCGCCGACGATCCCGAGGCAGCCGACCTGGTCTGGGCGGCGACGACCGTCTTGGGCCTGGTGCCGATCGCGTGGGAGGTGGCTCGCGGCATCTGGCGCCGCGAAGCGGGAGTGGACCTGATCGCGGTGCTCGCGATGGTGGGCTCGCTCGCGCTCCAGGAGTACCTGGCCGGCGCGGTGATCGCGTTCATGCTGTCGACGGGTCGCTCGCTCGAGGACTTCGCCGACGCGCGAGCGCACGCCGAGCTGTCCGCGCTGCTCTCGCGCGCGCCGCGGACCGCGCACCGGGTCGTGGAGGGCGGGCTCGAGTCGATCCCGATCGAGGATGTCGTCGTCGGCGACCTGTTGCTCGTGAAGCAGGGTGAGGTGATCCCGGTCGATGGGATCCTCGAGTCCGCGGCCGGCGTGCTGGATGAGTCGGCCCTGACCGGCGAGTCGCGGCCCGTCGAGCGTACCCAAGGTGAGCAGCTCCGCAGCGGCGCCGTGAACGCGGGTGCCGGCTTCCACCTGCGCGCGGTGGCCACGGCGGCCGAGTCCACGTACGCGGGGATCATCCGGCTGGTCGAGGAGGCTCAGCGCGAGAAGGCGCCCTTCGTGCGCCTGGCCGACCGGTACGCGTTGATCTTCATCCCTGTCACGCTGGTGATCGCCGGCGCGGCGTGGGCGATCAGCGGCGACCCGGTCCGCGCGCTCGCCGTGCTGGTGGTCGCGACCCCGTGCCCGATGATCCTGGCCGTGCCGATCGCGATCGTCGCTGGGATCTCGCGCGCCGCCAAGCGGGGGATCATCGTCAAGGGCGGCGGTGCGCTCGAGACGCTGGCGCGGGGCACCGTCCTGCTGTTCGACAAGACCGGGACGCTCACCGCGGGGTCACCGGAGTTGGCCGACGTCGAGACCTTCGACGAGGAGACGCCCGAGGAGGTCCTCCGCCTCGCTGCGTCGCTGGACCAGGTCTCCCCCCACGTGCTCGCGGGGGCGATCGTGCGCGCGGCACGCCTCCGTGGGATGGACCTCGCCTTCCCGACGGACGTTCAGGAGGAGGGCGGCTCGGGGATCCGCGGTCGCGTCGATGGCCGCGAGATCGCCATCGGCAAGGCTGCCTGGGTGACCCGGGGCCTCGAGATGCCTCCGCGCGCGCGCGACGTCCGGCGACGAAGTGCGATGGAGGGCTCGTCCTGCGTCTTCGTGGCCGCCGACGGCGGGGTGGCCGGGGTGCTCATCCTGGACGACCCGATCCGCCCGGACACGCCACGCGTGATCCGCACGCTACGGCGGGCGGGGATCAAGCGGGTCGTGATGGTGACCGGCGATCACCCCGACGTCGCCGAGTCCGTAGGCATCGCTATCGGCGTCGACCGGATCCTGTCCGAGCGCGATCCGGCCGACAAGGTCGACGCCGTGACGGCCGAGAAGGAGTCCGGCGTGACGATCATGGTCGGCGACGGCGTGAACGATGCGCCTGCACTCGCGGCCGCCGACGTCGGCGTCGCGATGGGTGCCCGCGGCGCGACCGCCTCGAGCGAGGCCGCCGACGTCGTACTGGTCGTGGACCGGCTCGACCGGGTGGCGGAGGCGCTGCGCATCGCGAGGCGCTCGCGGGGGATCGCGCTCCAGAGCGTGCTGGTGGGCATGGGTCTGGCGTTCGGCGGGATGCTGCTGGGCGCGGTGGGGCTTCTCAAGCCCGTAGGCGGCGCGCTGCTGCAGGAGGCGATCGACGTGGCGGTCATACTCAACGCTCTTCGTGCGTTGCGGGGCGACAAGCAGAGCCGCCAGATGCGCGGGCCCGGGTCGAACGTTGGCGACCGCTTCCGCGCCGAGCACAAGGAGTTCGCGCCCGAGCTCGCTCGGATCCGAGCGGTCGCGGACCGGCTCGATGTGTTCGCGCCGGATCAGGCCCGCCGCGAGCTCGAGCAGATCCGCTGGTTCCTGCTCGAGCGGCTACCTCAACACGAGCAGGAGGAGGAGGCCGCCGTCTATCCCGTGGTCGCCAAGCTGGTCGGCGGCGAGGATCCGATGGGCTCGATGGAGCGTGCCCACATGGAGATCGACCACCTCGCCCGGGTCTTCGCGCACCTCATGGAGTACCTGCCGGCGGGCGGGCCGGGGCCCGAGGACCTCGTCGATCTGCGGCGGGTGCTCTACGGGCTGCACGCGGTCCTGCGGTTGCACTTCGCCCAGGAGGAGGAGGCCTACTCGTGGCTCGCCGCCGAGCGTGAAGGGGAGCCGGTCGGGGCGGCCTGATCAGTCCCGGGCCGCCGCCGGCCCGCCGGTCGGGAGCCAGACGCGGAACGAGGCGCCGCCGCCCTCGCGATCTTGCACCCACGCGCGCCCGCCGTGGAGTTCGGCGAAACGCGCGACGAGGGCGAGCCCGATGCCGACGCCGGGAGAGTGATCCGGCGCTCCGGCCCCCTGGCGGAACGGCTGGAAGATGTCGGCGCGGTGCTCGAGCGGGACGCCGGGCCCGTCGTCCTCGACCGCGAGCAAGGCGCCATCGCCGTCCGCGGCGACGCGTAGCCAGATCCGGGAGCCGGG
>DATEDE010000260.1:0-2440 GCA_035286545.1 Actinomycetota bacterium
TCGCGGAGCTTCACGTCGCGCTCGCGCACCCAAGCCGTAGAGCCGTTGGGGCGGAGCGGTAGCAGGACCTCGTACCAGGGCTCGCCGTCGCGTCGGGTGGCGCCGACGATCAGCATCGGCGAGAGCTCCCCGTTGATGTTCCGCGTATCGAGCGCGAAGTCCGCCGTCTTCGTACCTGGCTCCTCGAACATCGGCGTGTACCGCTCACGCGGCTCGGCGACCATGTCGACGCCATCGGGCAGGAGCCTTTCGGGCTCGGGCTCCTCTTCGCCCTCGGCGATCGGGTCGCCCACGTCTACCTCTGCCTCTGCGCCGGTGTCCTTCGGGGAAACGTCGCCCGCGGGTTCAGAGGACGTGCAGGCGCCGAGCAGCAGGCCGAGAACCAGGACCAGCACGGGGGGTCGGTGGATCACCGACCGATCATCTCAAGGAATCGCGCAGATCGCGGGACGATCAGGGAGGAGGCGGGATCGGCGGAACGCCCGCCGCCACCGCGCCGCGGTTCGAGAGCTGCTCGAGGGCCTCGAGCGAGGCCTGGAGGTCAGACAGTGCCCTGCGGTTGCTCTCCTCCTGCTGCTCGTCCTCGTAGGTCAAGACGTCGCGGAGCTCGTTCAGTGCCTCCAGGTGCGCGTTCGTCTCGGCCAGGGTGTTGGTGGCCTCGCGCTGCCAGCTGAGCACGTCGCGCATCGGACCGACCATCAGCACCACCACCATGAACACGTAGAAGCGCGTGAGTCCACTCCAGTAGGTCACGGGGCTCTGCAGGTCGGCGATGCTGTTCGCGACCTCGGCGGCGCCGCGGGCGATCGTGGCCACCAGGGCCAGCAGGGCGCCGAGCCACCGGCCGCGGCTGAACGTGACGAGCCCGACGGGAAGGATGTACAGCGGCGCCATGTCGAAGGTTCCCGAGACCGCATCGATCAGGCCGATCAGGGCCAGGAGCAGGAACCCCAGGATCAGAACGAAGGCCGGCGAGCGTCGGGACATGAAGGCCTCGAACCGAAGGAGGGACGAGCCCTCGAGACGCTGCTCGGCGCTCTTCTTCTCCGCCTTCGCGCCCTTCTTCTCGGCCTTGCTGGCCTCCTTGCTCGCCGCGTCCGTGACCCTGCCCTCCTCGAGGGCCTGGTTCTGGGCGAGCCTGTTGGGCCTGCGCTCGTGCCTGTTCATGCGTGGTCTCCCGTCCCTGCCCTGTGAAGGTCGGCCGGTCGGCGCCCCACCTTGAGCCTCGCGTTGCGCGGTCGGGCGCGAGGGCATAGGTTCGACCCGGAGACCAGGCCCGCCGATCTCGATCGGAGGAACACGTGGAGCAGTCGGTGCGAGCTCGCCGGAACCTCGCTGCTGTCCTCACGGTCGTCGCCATGCTCGTCGTCCTTACCGGACTCGGGATCCCGCCCGCGTCGGCCGCGGCGCCGACGATCTCGTCGTTCTCGCCCCAGAGCGGCCCGGATGGGTCGGCGGTGACGATCCGCGGCAACGGGTTCATGGGCACGACCGACGTGATGTTCAAGACGACGTCGGCGACCTTCGACGTTGTCTCGAACACGCGCATCAACGCGACCGTGCCGAGCGGCGCTCAGACGGGGAAGATCTCGGTCACCACGCCCGATGGGACCGCCTCGAGCACGGACGACTTCGTCGTGACGGCGACCGCTGACCCCTCGATCGATTCGTTCTCACCCAACAGCGGACCCGCCGGGACCTCCGTGAAGATCGACGGGACGAACTTCGACGGAGCGACCTCCGTGAAGTTCCACGGGACGAGCGCCACCTTCACCGTCGACTCGTCCCTGCGGATCACCGCGGACGTGCCGAGCGGGGCGACGACCGGCCCGATCAGCGTCACGACCCCGGACGGCACCGACACGAGCACCACGAACTTCACCGTCACGGTCCCCGCACCGGCGATCTCGTCCTTCTCGCCGCAGAGCGGGACGTTCGGGACGTCCGTGACGATCTCGGGGACGGCCTTCACGGGAGCGACATCGGTGAAGTTCGACGGCACATCCGCGACGTTCACCGTCGAGTCCGCGACGAGGATCAGCGCGACGGTGCCCGACGGCGCAACGACCGGTCCGATCGCCGTGACCACCCCGAGCGGCACCGGAACGAGCTCCGAGGACTTCACGATCAAACACGTCCGCGGGATCACGCTGTCCCTGAGCGGGCACCTGTCGGCCTCGGGCACCGTTTCCGTAGACGACGGGACGTCGGCGTGCGCCGCCACCGTCGCCGTCAAGATCCAGCGCCGGATCTCGCATCGCTGGAGGGTGGTCGGCACCACTGTCACGAGCGGCGCCGGATCCTACTCGCTCTCGGTCGTCGACCGGCACGGGAAGTACCGGGCGCGCGCACCTCGGACGCGGTTGCCGAACGGAGACGTCTGCGTGAGGGCTACCTCGTCGGTGGTCTTCAACACGTGAGCCTCGGGCAAGGACGGGGG
>DATEDE010000261.1:0-2864 GCA_035286545.1 Actinomycetota bacterium
CGCCGGCACATGGCCGATCGGCTCGGCCTGATCCCGGAGGGGGAGTGGGCGTTCTGCTGGCTGGTCGAGCCTCCGCTGTTCGAGTGGAGCGACGAGGAGGCCAAGTGGGTCTCGGCGCACCACCCCTTCACCTCGCCGGCCTCCGACGACCTCGAGCCGGCGACGGCGCGCTCGCGTGGGTACGACCTGGTGCTGAACGGCTACGAGATCGGCGGCGGGAGCATCAGGATCCACCGGTCCGACGTGCAGCACCGCGTGTTCGAGTCCCTGGGCCTAGCCGAGGAGGAGATCCAGGAGAAGTTCGGCCACCTGCTCACCGCTTTCCGCTACGGGGTTCCGCCGCACGGCGGGATCGCGATGGGGATCGACCGGCTCGTGATGCTCATGGCCGGCAAGGACACCCTGCGCGACGTCACGGCCTTCCCCAAGGCCCAGTCCGGCCAGGACCCGCTGACGGGCGCCCCGGCTGCCGCCTCACCCGAGCAGCTCGCCGAGCTCGGCTTGGCCGTCATCGCCGAGCCGCAAGCGGAGGCGCCGCATGACGGCTGAGCTGACGCCGGACGACGTCGAACTCGTCAAGGGGAACACCACGTACGCGACCCTCGTGACGATCAACGAGGACGGAACGGCGCAGGCGTCGATCACCTGGATCGACGCCGACGGGGACGACCTGCTGATCAACACCGCCGAAGGCCGGGTGAAGGCCAGGAACCTGCATCGGGACCCTCGGGTCGCGGTCCTCGTCGCGGCCGACCCGTATCGGTGGATCTCGATCAACGGCACGGTCGTCGGGACCACCCCCGAGCCCCGGGCGCTAGAGCACATCGACGAGCTCAAACGCCGTTATGACGGCGAGCCGTGGTCGCCGGTTCAGGACCAGGTGCGTGTCATCTTCAGGGTCCGCCCCGACCGGATCCATCGATACGAGGACTGAACGTCGTCATGGCCGATGTCCCCCTCGCCGCGCGGATGCGGCCCCGCACGTTCGAGGAGTTCGTAGGACAGTCGCACCTGGTCGGGCCGGGCAAGGCGCTGACGGAGCTGCTCGAGGGTGGCCACCTGCCCTCGATCGTGCTCTGGGGTCCGGCGGGGACCGGGAAGACCACGCTGGTGTACCTGCTCGCCGAGGCCGTCGGCGCCGAGCTCCAGCAGCTGTCCGCGGTCTCATCGGGCGTTGCCGACGCGCGGAAGATCATGGCGCAGGCCAAGGGCGGCCTGTTCCGCACGGTGCTCTTCGTCGATGAGGTCCACCGGTGGTCGAAGGCCCAGCAGGACGTGCTCCTGCCGGCGGTCGAGGAGGGCACCGTCACGCTGATCGGCGCGACGACCGAGAATCCGTACTTCTCCCTCGTCACGCCGCTGCTCTCGCGCTCGATACTCCTGCGCCTCGAGCCGCTCACGCCCGAGGACGTCGGGGCCCTGCTCCGACGGGCCCTGGCGGACGAGGACCGTGGCCTGGCCCGGCAGAAGGTGCAGGCCACCGACGAGGCGCTCGACCACCTCGTCGAGATCGCGGGCGGCGACGCTCGGATCGCGCTCACCGGTCTGGAGGCTGCCGTCCTCTCCGCGCGGTCTGCCGGCGAGGATGTGCTCACGCTCGAACGGGCGGCGGACGCCGTGCAGAAGAAGGCGATCGTCTACGACCGGCAGGGCGACGCGCACTACGACGTCATCTCGGCGTTCATCAAGAGCATCCGGGGATCGGACCCAGATGCGGCGTTGTTCTGGCTCGCCCGGATGCTCGAGGCGGGGGAGGACGCCCGGTTCATCGCGCGACGGATGGTCGTCCACGCCTCCGAGGACATCGGCCTCGCGGACCCGCGGGCGCTGCTGGTCGCCGTCGCGGCCGCGCAGGCCGTCGAGTACGTGGGCCTGCCCGAGGCCCGCCTGAACCTCGCCGAGGCCGCGATCTACCTCGCGCGCGCACCGAAGTCCAACAGCGTGCTCGTCTCGCTGGGCAAGGCGACGGAGGACGCGCTCTCCTCCGACCCGGTCCCGCTCCACCTGAAGGAGCCGGGGCACCCCTCGCTGCGCAAGCTCGGATACGGCAAGGACTACCGGTATCCACACGACTTCCCCGGGCACCGGGTGGACCAGGAGTACCTGCCGGCCAGGTTCTCGGGCAGGCGGTACTACGAGCCGTCCGACCAGGGCGAGGAGGCGGGCGATTCTGGGACGAGCCCGCCCGCGGCGCCCTCGGTATGATGCCCCGGCCCGCACCCGGACCCGAGGAGACCGCATGATCGCAGCGCTCGACGGAGGAGACGTCGCCCTCATCGTCCTGTCCGCTTTCTGGGGGCTCCTGGTGATCTTCATGTGCGTCGTGCTCATCAACACGTTCCGCGTGCTGGAGAGCACCAAGATGATGGTCGACTCGATGCGCGAGGAGACGATCCCGCTCCTGCGCGAGGTCAAGGGCTCGGTCGAGCGGACGAACCGCGAGCTGGACCGGGTCGACGGGATGCTGGAGTCCGCCGGCGAGATCGTCGGGCGCGTGAACCGCATCTCGGGCCTGGTCGAGCAGGCGGCCTCGGGGCCGCTGGTGAAGATAGTGGCGTTCGGCGCGGGGCTGAAGAAGGCCTCGAGCCGCTTCGGCGGCAAGAAGAGGTAGCGATGCGGCGGATCTTCTGGGTCGCGCTCGGCCTCGGCGCGGGGATCGCCGGCGCCGTGATGTCGATGCGGTTCCTGCGCAAGCAGGCCGGCAGGGTCGCGCCGGCCAACCTCGCACGCGAGGCCCGCGGCGGGCTGATGGACGTAGCTCGCCTGTTCTCCGAGTCGATCACCGAGGGGCGCGAGGCCATGCGCGAGAAGGAGGAGGAGCTCGCCTCCTCACTCGCCGCGGAGGCCGAGGCCGCGAACGGCCG
>DATEDE010000262.1:0-3282 GCA_035286545.1 Actinomycetota bacterium
CCTCCTGCTGGGCGCGCGCGTACTCGAGGGCCACCGTCGCCTGGTCGGCGAAGGTCTCGAGCAGGCCCACCTGCTGCTCGCCGAAGGCCGGCCCGCCCAGGCGGTTGGCCGCGGCCAGCGTCCCGAACGCGCGACCCTGTGCCGTGAGCGGCACGATCACCACGGGCCCGAACCCTCCCTCGACGACGAGCGGTCCGTACGCGCGCTCGTCGGCGGCGGCGTTCGGGACCACAGCCGGCGTTCCGGTCCGCACCACCTCGCCCGAGATCGAGCCTTCGATCGGGAACGTCATCCCGAGCAGCCGGGGCGCGTTCATGCCGTCGGCGTAAGCGACCCGCAGGTGCGTCGGCCCCTCGGGGACCGACACGATGGCGAGGTCCGCGCCCACGAGCTCGGCGGCGTGCTCGGCGACGAGCTGCAGCGCCTCGTCGGGGTGCGCGCGCGACAGGATGGCCTCGCCGATCTCGCGGACGGCCTCGAGCCATCGCTGGCGCGTGCGCGCCTCCTCGTACAGCCGGGCGTTCTCGACGGCGGTGCCCGCCTGGGCCGCCAGGACCACCAGCGCCTGCTCGTCCGCCTCGTCGAAGGTCTGGTGTCCCTTCTTGTCGGTCAGGTAGATGTTGCCGAACACCTGACCACGTGCCGTGACCGGTGCACCGAGGAAAGAGGTCATCCTCGGGTGGTGCGGCGGGAAGCCCGCTGATGCGGGATGCTCGGCGATCCGGGCGATCCGGATCGGGCGCGGCTCCTTGATCAGGAGGCCGAGGATCCCGCGACCGCTCGGCTCGTGGCCGATCGCCTTCCGCTGTTCGGGGTCGATCCCGCTGGTCACGAACTCGCGGATGGCGCCGTCGGGCCCGAGGACCCCGAGGGCGCCATAGGACGCCTCCGTCAGCTCGGCCGCCAGGTCGATGATGCGCTGGAGCACGATCCCCAGGTCGAGTTCGGCGGCAAGGGCCAGGCCGGAGCTGATCAGTTCGTCGCGTCGGTCCACGTCCGGCCAGCGTATCGCGACCGGGGACCGCGAACCCGTTCGGGCTCGAGCGGGCCGTGTGTCCCGTGCGTCGCGGGCCCGCGACCTTCCCGAACGGGACCGTCGGCCGTTGGGTCCACGGCGTCGCGAGCCTACGGTGGAGCGGTGGAGCCCAGGAGGAGACGCGACATGAAGCCGACCGTGTCCGAAGTGATGACCGCCGACGTCGTGACCGTGGACGCCCTGGCCCCCTTCAAGGAGATCGTTCGTCTCATGCAGGAGCATGGGGTCAGCGCCCTGCCCGTCCTGGACGCCGACGGGATCCTGGTGGGGATCGTGTCCGAAGGGGACCTGATCCTGAAGGAGGACCCAGGCTTGGACGGGGGCGGGCACCTGTTCGAGGGCCGGCATCGAGCGGCCGACCGAGCCAAGGCTGCCGGCATGCTGGCGCACCAGCTCATGACCACGCCCGTCCTGTCCGTGGGACCCGACGCGACATCAGGCGAGGCGGCCCGGCGGATGCATCGGGGCCGGGTCAAGCGCCTGCCGGTCGTGGACACGGATGGACACCTGGTCGGCATCGTGTCGCGGGCGGATCTGCTGCGTGTCTTCCTCCGAGAGGACGCTGAGATCGCCCGCGAGATCCGCGAGGACGTGATCCGTCGGACGTTGTGGATCGATCCGGATACGATCCAGATCGTGGTGCGAGAGGGCGTCGTAACGATCCGGGGCCAGGTCGAGCGGCGGAGCTTGCTTGCGATCCTCGATCGGCTCGTGGCCTCGATCCCCGGCGTCATCGCCGTGAACGATCGCCTCTCCTACGCCGCGGACGACACGGTTGCGAGCGAAACGCCCACCCCCTGGAACGTGCTCGCGCCCAGGGTCGGCGGCCGGTGACGGAACGGGTGCAGGCCTTCTCGCGCATCCTCGTCGGGGTCGACGGGTCCGAGCGCGCGGAGGAAGCCGCCCGGCAGGCGGGGCGACTCGCCGCCGCGACCGGCGCCGCGCTCGACCTCGTGTACGTGGTCGACACGCACCACGCGCACGACACCGACGTCGAAGCTGTAGCCGAGACCGCGCTGGACCGTGCCGGCGCCCGCACGCGCCAGGCCGGCATCCAGGCGGCCCCACGCATCCTGGCCGGCGAGCCAGCCGAGGTCCTGGTCACCGAGGCTCGCGACCACCAGGTCGACCTGCTATGCGTCGGGCCCGACGCAGGAGTGCTCCACGGCGCGCTGCGGATCGGCCGCACGGCGGATCACGTGATCCGCGAAGCGCACTGCTCGGTCCTGATCGCCCGTCCCGCTCCCGAGGACTTCCCGTCGCGGATCGCGTGCGGCGTCGATGGCTCGGACGCCTCCGTCGCGACGGCGACGCTGGCCGCCCTGATCGCGTCGGCTACAGGCGCCGAGCTCCACCTGCTCCACGTCGTGCCCGTGTTCCGTGGGCGCGACGCCGAGTGGACGCTGGAACCCAAGGAGCCCACGCCGCCCGAGCTCGAGACCTCGGTGCTCGCCGCCTCCGCGCTCGGCGTGACCCCGATCCGCGACATGGCTATGGGGCGGCCCGAGCACGCCCTGGTGGCGGCCTCGGGTCGCGACGGCACCGACCTGCTCGTCGTCGGGCATCGAGGGCTCCGCGGGGTAACGAGGGTCCTGCTGGGAAGTGTCAGTCGGCACGCGTCCGAGCACGCGCCTTGTTCGGTGATCGTCGCCCGATCGACCTGACCGCTACCGCGTCATCCCGGGCCGAACGGACCGGCACCCGCGGGGCTCGAGGCCCTGACCGGGCCGACGCGGCTGTTGCAGGCTGTCGGGCGGAGGAAGGAGGAGCCGTGTTCCAGAAGATCCTCCTGGCGGTGGACGGGTCCGATCACAGCGAGAAGGCGGTTCCGGTCGCCGGCGACCTCGGCCGTCTCTACCGGTGCGAGGTGGTGGTGCTCCACGTGCGTGAGCACGAGCTCACCTGGGGCGGCGACGTGGACGCAGAGACGCCCGAGGAGGCGATGGATCTCGTAGACGGCGTCGTGCGACGCCTGAAGGACGAGGGGACGAGCGTCCGCGGCGAGGTCGCCCGCGTGCCGCTAGGGCAGACCTCCCGGGCCATCCTCGACATGTGCAAGGACGAGGGCGCCGACCTGATCGTCATGGGCACCCGCGGACTCTCGGACTGGGGTCGCCTCCTGATGGGGAGCGTTGCCCACAAGGTCGTGCACCTGTCCGAGGTGCCGGTCCTCGTCGTCCGCTGAGAGCCCGCTCCGGGACTCAAGCGGTGGTGAGGTCGGCCACGAAGACCGGCGTCGTGGTCGG
>DATEDE010000263.1:0-3735 GCA_035286545.1 Actinomycetota bacterium
GCAGTTCGACTTCCCGCTCTACCCGTACCTCGTCGACCCGACGTGGGTGCGGCGCTTCGAGGCGCGCGGCCACGACGTGGAGGCGCTCGTCGATGCCGCGATCGCGACCGACGCCGCGGTGCTCGAGGGCATCCCGGACCACGTGACGACGGCGCTCCACATCTGCCGGGGCAACTACCGCTCGTCGTGGATGTGCGAGGGCTCGCTCGAGCCGGTCGCCGAGCGCGTTTTCGGCGAGCTGCCGTGCGACGCGTTCCTCGTCGAGTGGGACGATCTGGGGCGCGATGGGGGCTTCGAGCCTGTGCGGTTCCTGCGCGAGGCGTCGATCATGGTGATGGGGATCGTCTCGACGAAATCGCCTCGCCTCGAAGCCGAGGACGACCTGATCCGGCGGATGGAGGAGGCCGCCGGGTTCGCGGGCGGTATGGATCGGCTGTCCATCAGCCCGCAGTGCGGGTTCGCGAGCGTGATGGTCGGCAACGAGATCGACGAGGACCAACAATGGCGCAAGCTTGAGCTCGTGACGCGGGTGGCGGAGAGGCTCTGGGGTTAGCATCGGAGGGATGACCGAGCCCGACCGGCCGCTCCGGCTCGACGCCCCCAGGGAGGAGGCCCTCGAGCACGCGGTGAAGCTGGTCACCGAGGCCTGGCGTTCGTTCGACCGTTTCCGGCCCGAGGAGCCCCCGCTGGGCGAGCGGGTGCTTTCGCTCCTTGAGGCGTCGCTCCCGCAGGAGCCATCGGCGGTGCACGAGGCGCTGGACGACACGGCCCGGATCCTCGACGAGTCGATCGCCCAGCCCCGGCCGCGGTACTTCGCGTTCATCGGTTCGAGTGGCCTGGAGATCGGGACGATCGCCGACCTGCTCGCGCACACCTACGACATCAACCTCGCGGTCGACTCGCGCGCGGCAACCCAGATCGAGCGTCAGGCCGTGCGGTGGGCGGCCGAGTTCATCGGGTACCCGGCCGACTGCGCCGGCGCGTTCACCAGCGGCGGCACGGTATCGAACATCAGCGCCCTGGCGGCCGCCCGGGAGTTCGCGCTGCCGGGCTCGCGGCACGAGGGGCTCGAGGGCGGGCGCGTCGCCGTCTACTGCTCGCAAGAGGTCCACTACTCGATCACGCGTGCGGTCGAGATGCTCGGGATCGGATCGCGCAACCTGCGCGTGATCCCTCTGGCCGACGACCGCGGGATGCGGCCGGAGCTGCTCGCGGCCGCGATCGACGCGGACCGTGCGGCGGGCGTGACCCCGGTCGCCGTCGTCGCGACGGCGGGCACGACGCTCACCGGCGCGATCGACCCGCTCGATGCGATCGCCGACGTCTGCGAGGAGCGCGGGGTGTGGGTGCACATCGATGGGGCCTACGGGCTCCCTGCGGCAGCGGTGCGACCGGACCTGTTCAGGGGGTTCGAGCGTGCGCGTTCGGTGAGCGTGGATGCGCACAAGTGGCTCTACCTGCCGAAGGCGTGCGGCATCGTGCTCGTACGCCGGCAGGGAGACCTCGCTGCGTCGTTCGCTCACGAGCAGGGTTACATGCCGCACCAGCGTCACGAGCTCCATGCCGTGGACTTCACGTTCGAGTACTCCCGGCCGTTCCGTGCGCTGAAGCTCTGGCTCGCGATGCGTGCGCACGGCGCGCAGGCGTTCCGCCAGGCCATCGAGCGCAACCTGCGCGAAGCCCGACTGCTCTGGGAGACGGTCTCGGCGCGCCCGGACTTCGAGGCGCTCGGCGAGCCGAAGCTCTCGATCGTGCCGTTCCGGCACGTCCCCGAGGGCATCGGCGACGTGAACGCGCACAACGAGCGGCTCGGCGAGGCGCTGCAGGCGGACGGTCGTGTCTGGATCGCGACCGCGCTGATCGACGACGAGGTCTGGCTCCGCCCGTGCTTCGTGAACTTCCGCACCACGGAGGAGGACGTGCTCGACCTCGTGGAGATCGCCGCCGAGGTCGGTCGGCGGATCGCCTCCTAGCAGGCCGAGGGAGCGAACCCGTCGGGCGGGGGGAGATCCTCCGGGCCCACGTAGTGCACCCGAGGCCGGTACAGGCGGTTGTCGGCCTGCTGTTCGATCACGTGGGCGGCCACGCCGGCGATACGGGCGCACATGAAGATGGGCGTGAACAGCTCGACGGGAACGCCGATCAGCATGAGGGCGAGGCCGATCGGCAGGTCGGCGTTGGGGTACAGCCCCTTCTCACGTTCCATCGTCGCCGCGACCACCTCGTACGCGTCGACGTGCGCGCGCGCCTCTGGGTCGCGTTCGGCGAGCGCGTCGAGCTCCTCCTTCATCAGCACGGCGCGAGGGTCGGGCCGGCGCATGTAGACGCGGTGACCGAACCCCATGATCCGATGGCCCTGCCACAGCTGTTCCATCACGTAGGCCTCGGCGGCCGCCGCGCCGCCGCGCATCCGGATCTCGGCGAACATACGGGCGGCGACCTCGTTCGCGCCGCCGTGCAAAGGGCCCTTCAGCGCGGCGCAGGCCGCGACGACCGCACCGTACAGGTCGGCCATCGTCGAGGCGACGACCCGAGCCGCGAACGTCGAGGCCGCCATCTCGTGCTCCGCATAGCAGGTGAGCACGCGGTCGAAGGTCGAGACCGCCTCGGGGTCGGGCGCCCGGCCCTGGATCAACCACAGGAACGAGCCGGCGAACCCCAGGCCGGGGTTCGGCTCCAGCGTCGGCTGAGCGTGGATCGCGCGCCAGCCGTTCGCGGTGAGCGAAGGGCCGCGGGCGAGCAGGCGGATCGCCTTGGCCTCGTTGGCCTCGGGGGAGTGCTCGGCGAGCACGTGCGGGTCTTCCCACCCGGCCAGCAGCGACAGGCCGGTCCGCAGGGTGTCCATCGCCGAGGTCTCGCGAGGCAGCCGGCGCAGGATGTCGATCACGCCCTCGGGGAGCCCCGAGTGCGTTCCGAGCGCACCGCAGAACGACGCTTGCTCGGTGAGGTTCGGGAGGTGGCCCCGGATCAGCAGGTGGGCGACGTCCGGGAAGTGGACCGTCCTCGCGAGCTCGATCAGGTCGTAGCCGCGGACCGTGATGCGTTCGCGCTCCAGGTCCAGGGCCGAGACCGTGGTCCGGGCCGCGACCACGTTCTCCAGGCCCGGCGAGAAACCCTCGGTCACGAGGGGGGCTCCTCGCGACGGAGCGAGAGGTCCAGTTCGGCGTAGTCGTCGTACCCGATCAGCCCGTACAACTCCTCGCGCGTCAGCATCCGTTCGAGCCAGGGGGCCTGGGTGCCCGCGCGCAGCAGTTCCGAGTAGAAGGTCTGCACCTGCTTCCCTGCGACCCGCGCCGCCGAGACCGGGAAGATCACGAGCCGGTAGCCGAGCTCGAACAGGAGAGCGGCCGTGAGCATCGGGCCTTTGCCGAACTCGGTCATGTTCGCGAGCAGCGGGCCCGGGACCTGCCGCGCGTATGCATCGAACTCGTCCTCGGTCTCGAGCGCCTCGGGGAAGATCACGTCCGCGCCGGCCTCCCGGTAAGCGAGCCCCCGCCGCACCGCCTCGGCGAACCCATGGGTCGCCCGCGCGTCCGTGCGCGCGATCACGACGAGCTGCTGCGCGGCCGAGCGTGCCGCCGCGACCTTCTCCGAGAAGGCCTCTGCGCTCGTGACCTGCTTGCCGTCGAGGTGACCGCAGCGCTTGGGGTCGACCTGGTCCTCCAGCTGTACCGCCGCGCACCGCGCGCCCTCGAGCTCGCGGACGGCGCGCATCACGTTCAGCGCCCCGCCGAA
>DATEDE010000264.1:0-29220 GCA_035286545.1 Actinomycetota bacterium
GCACCCCACGGCCAGACCGCGATGAACACGTTCACCGGCGCGTTCAGCGGGTTCACGCCCATCTCGCCGTACCCGCGCATCGCGACCGGGCGGATGTAGCAGGCGTTGAGGCCGTTGGCCCGGATGACCTCCTTCGTCGCCTCGGTGATCGCTTCGAGCGAGTACGGGATGTCCATGTGGTACAGCTTCGCCGAGCGGAACAGGCGCTTCAGGTGCTCGCCCAGGTGCCACACCGCCGCGCCGCGCGTGGTCTCGTACGCCCGGATGCCCTCGAAGACCCCGGTGCCGTAGTGCACGGCGTGGGAGAGCACGTGGACCTTGGCGTCGTGCCAATCCACGAGCTCGCCGTCCATCCAGATCTTCTCGACCTCGGTGATCGGCATCTCGGGGTCCTCCTGTCCGGCGTTCGGGCCCGGGCGTCCGGGGTCCGCACAGGATAGCGGCTGCTCAGGCGCCCCGTTCGGGCAGGTCGTAGGCGCACCAGCGCGTGGCGAGCTCCTCCTGGTACGGCGCGTCGAGGGGGCCGAATCGCGCCTCAGCCCACGGCCGGATCCGCTCGGCGGTGCGACGCCGGAGGTCCTCGTGCATCCTCCACGTCCAGGACCACCGACCCTCGGCGATCGACCCGATGAACGAGTCGAGCGTCTGGTCGACCACCTCGCGTACCTGCGGGATCTCACGCGGGTTGCACCCGAGGCTCCTCATCACCTCGTCCAGCTCGTCTGACGCGCCCCAATCGAGCCCGACCAGCCCCAGATCGAGCCCTGTCTCCTCCGCGAAGCGATCCGAGATCTCCTCTCGAGGACCGCCGTGCGCCCCGAGGCTCGCCACGAATGCCCCGCCCGGCCGAACGACCCGGACGATCTCCGCCACGGCCGTGCGCCAGTCCGGGATCAGGTGGAGGACCCATCGCAGGTACGCCCCGCCGAACGAGCCGCCCCGGAACGGCATCCGCGTCGCGTCCCCCAGGACGAGAGGGAACGGCGTTCGGCGTCCCGCCTTCTCGGTGAGCTTTGCCAGCATCGGCTCGGCCAGGTCGAGTCCCGTTACGTCCAAGCCTCGTTCGTGCAGAGGGAGCGCGAGGAGCCCCGTCCCGACGCCGACCTCGAGCAGGCGACCGCGCCCATCGAGTTGCGAGGCGAGCAGCTCCACCGTGCGCTCCATCGACTCCTCCGAGATGGCGCGCGTCTGGTCGTAGAACTCGACCGCGCGGTCGAAACGGATAGACCCGCTCACCGGATGTGGATCACCTCGACGAGGCGACGGGCGGACCGGGCCATGCCGGTATCCCTCGTCAAGAGCGGGGCCTCGAGCCCTTCGGCGAGTGCAACGTAAAGGGCGTCGTAGACCGTCAGGTTGTCCGCAAGCGTTAGCGCCCTTGGGAGGAACAGAAGGTGCGCGTATCGCGTGATCCTCAGCCCGCTGAGGACGCCGAGGGCAGCCTGCGCGGCGCCCGGACGTAGGGCGCCGCGCAGGACGTGACGGCGCAGCACCTCGCCGACCTCGACATCCAGCAGATGCGGCGCATGGAGGTCGCCCACGTGCTCACGCATGTGCTCATGGATCACGTCGGAGTGCGGCGATCGGTAGAGCAGCGCGTCGATGGCCGCTGATGCGTCGAGGACGATCAACCCGCGTCGCGGATGGCCCGCACCGACGTGGCGCTGTCCTCGGGCAGGTCGACCGGCCCATCCCTCTTGATCCGCTCGATCAGCTCATCGAGCGTTGGCTGCCGCGCCATGCGCTCGACCTCGCGGAGGATGTAGTCCGAGAGCGAAACGCCTTCGGCCGCGGCCCGCACCTTGAGCGTCCGATGCACGTCGTCGGGCACGTTCCGGATCTGGATCATCTTCATGTGTGGCACCATACTTTCATGTGGCGCGCATGCGTCAAGACTTCGGGATGTCCTTGGCGGGGTCGACGAACGGCAGTGCCGCCACGGTCACAGGGACGCGGCCGCGGGGGGTCTCGGCCTCGAACTCCGAGCCTGGCTCCTCCCAGCGGATCGGCACCCAGGCGTAGCCGACGTTCTTCTCCAGGCGCGGCGACCACGCGCCCGCGGTGATCCGACCGAGGCGCGCGTCGCCCTTGAAGAGCGGCCAGAAGTCGTTCAAAGCGCCCTCGTCGGTCATCGGGTCGCCGCCGATCTCGACGCCGACCAGCTTGCGGTCGAGCAGGTCCCCATCGCGGATCTCCTGCAGCCGCTGGCGGCCGATGAAGTCTGCCTCCTGGTCCCACTCCACGTACTTCTCGAGACCGGTGACGTGCAGCGGCGTGTCCTCGACGCGGATGTCCGAGCCGTAGTTGAAGATCCCGGCCTCGATCCGCCGGGCCTCGCTGGGCGCGATCACGCGGATCCCGTACGGCTCGCCGGCCTGGAACACGCGGTCGAACAGCTCGTCGCCGCGGCTCGAGTCCTGCAGGTAGACCTCGTAGCCGACCTCGCCGGTCCAGCCGGTGCGGCTGATCACGACCGGGGTTCCGTCGACCTCGGCCTCGGCGCAGAAGTAGTAGCGCAGGTCGGCCACCGCGTCGCCGAACAGATCGCGGATCACGTCCTTGGAGCGCGGGCCCTGGATCTGCATCGGCGAGACGTCGGCCTCGAAGATCGCCGCGTCCATCCCGTTCCCGCCGGCCACCCCCGCGACGTACAGGAGCGCGTCCGAGTCCGCGAGCGCCAGCCAGAACCGGTTCTCGTCCAGTCGGATCAGCACCGGGTCGTTCAAGATCCCGCCCCATGGCGCCGTGATCAGCACGTAGCGCGCCTGCATCACCTGCACCTTCGTGAGGTCCCGGCACGTGATCAGGTTCACGAGGTCGAACGCGTCGGGCCCCCGCACCTCGACGCAGCGCTCGACCGAGACGTCCCACAGCGTGACGCCGGTGCGAAGCGCCTCGTACTCGGCGACGGGGTCCTCGTACATCGTCGGCAGGAGCATGTGGTTGTATAGGCCCCAGCTCTTGCACCCGTGGCGCTTCGTAGCCTCGAAGTAGGGCGACTTCCGGTACCAGGGCTGGATGAAGAACGTGAAGGTCTCGGACGCCATCGAACGCTCCTCGTCGGTCGGGTCGCGCCGGAGCGTAGCCGTTGGGACGGTTGTATGGGTCGGACCCCTCAATGGGGCTCGCGCCGCATGAGCCACAGAGGTGGCCCACCGCGCGGCAGCACGATCTGCTCGGCAAGGCTGAAGCCGAGTCGCAGGTATAGCGGCAGGTTCCGCTCCGTACCGGTCTCCAGGTAGGCCGGGATCCCGTCCCGATCGCAACGCTCGAGCACCGGTGACAGCAGCCTCGTTCCGATCCCCCGTCCCTGGGAATAGGGCTCCACGCCGACCGCTAGGAGGTAGTAGTGAGGGCCACGGAGATGCTTCTCCTCCAGGAGGCGGTCCGTCGCCGCGATCCGGGGTAGCCCCCGCAGGCCCGCGAGCCGGAGGTAGACGGGTAGGAGCCGGAGGTCGGTCCGCCAGCCGTGGGGGCGTTGGCCCGGAGGGTTCCAGAGAGCTGCTCCCTCGTAGCCGGATGTCACGTAGGTCTCGCCGAACGGGAAGGTCAGCTTGCGCACCGAGACTTCCATGATCCGCCGGATCCGCTCGGCGCGCCGATGGTCGGCCCTCACGATGAAGTTCAGCACCGGGTCGTCGCTGAACGCCCTCGCGAGCAGGTCGACGACCCGCACCAGGTCCGCGGACGTCATCCTGCGGACGGTGATCTGTGCGTTGGAGGACTCGCTCATGGAGAACACCCCCTCTGTCTCGGCCCGCCGGCCGAACGTAGGCTCTCCATGGCGGATGCGGTATCGGGGGTTCACCCGATTGTCGCGGCGTCCGGGGCTGCCGAGATGAGGCCGCTCCGCATCGCGAACATCGCCGCAGCCGCTCGGGTGGACACCCCCAGCTTCTCGTAGATGTGCTGGACATGCGTGTCGACCGTCTTCGGAGACACGAACAGAGCGCCCGCGATCGCGCGGTTGGCCTCCCCTCGACACAGGAGCCGCAAGACCTCGATCTCCCTGGGAGAGAGCCCCCCGGGGCGGTCGGATCGAGATAGCGGCCGGTGACCCGACTCGGCGAGGATGGCGCTCACTGCATCCGGATCGAGCGACCCTGCTCGGGCCTCCTCGCGGAGACGGTCGGCCGCGACGCTCGCATCGATCGCTTGGCGATGCGGGCGCGGCTCGGTCATGGAGTGGTAGACGTCCGCGGCGGCAACCACACGCGCGGGCACCGAAAGCTGCGAGGAGGGGGAGCCTCGGTGGTAGCCCGACCCGTCGAGTCGCTCGTGATGGGCCCCCGCCACGGCGCCGATCCGATTCAGCTCCTCCGAGCGCGCCAGGGAGCGTTCCGTGTGGTACGGGTGCAGGCGCACACGCTCCCAGTCTCCGGCTGAGAGCGCACCACGCTTCTCCCAGATCGACGCCGGAACGGCGACGCGCCCGAGATCGTGGACGAGCGCCCCGCGGAACACCAGCTCCACCTCGTGCCCGGCGAGACCGAGCCGGTGCGCTGCCGCCTGGGCGAGCGAGGCCACACCGCGCGAATGTCCGAGCGTGAACGGTGACTTCAGGTCGGTGAAGTCCGCGAACGCTCCAAGCACCTCGTCCAGCTCCGTTCCCTCGAAGTGGCCACGGGGTTCGGGCTCGACCGACATCACGGAGTCCCAGACCGACTCGGATCCCAGGACGGAGAGTGCGTCACCGTCGAGCGCTTCCAGGGAACCGACGACCGACGGGTCGTAGTTGCGACCGGACCGCTCGCGGGCGACGGTCCGGGCCACCTCGACGCCGCCGATCACCCGGAAGGTCTCCCAGTCCTGCGCGACCTGCACGATCCGGGCGAGGATGGATTGGTCCTGGCCCCGGCTGGCGCTCGGCCACCCGTGCCCGTCCCACCGCTCGAAGACCTGCCCCAGCGCCATGTGGACCTGCGCGTCGAACCCGAGCCGATCCGCGATCACCTGCGCCACCTCGCACGAGGCGATGACCGAGCCCTTGAGCTCGCTCATCCCGCTCGCGAGGAACTTCGCGACCATGCGGATCCGCTTCGTCGGGGGGTGACCGCTGCCGACTGTCCGCGCCATCAGGCTCATCACCTCGAACGGGCGCCCGTCCAAGGTGCTGCAGCGTTCGGCGAAGGCGATCTCGTCGCCGAACAGCGCCGCGGCGACGTGTGCGTCCGCGGTGCACCCAACGACGCGCAGCAAGGCGACGTAGTAGAGGTCTTGAAGATCGTGTTCCGAGAGCCCGTTCGCCTCGCCGAGCCGGAGCGCCACTAGGCAGGTTCGCAGTGCGTGCTCCCACGGCTGGCCGAGCCCCAGGTCGCCGGCAAGGGAAAGTGACGCGACGAGCTCGGCGCGCCGGATGCGCGGAGCGTCCCCCCGCTCCTCGCTGGAGATCGGGTCACGCTCCATCGGTCTCCCCTCCGGCCGGGCTCGCTGGTTCCAGCGGACATCATCGGCCGACCCGGCCCCACCCGTCGACCCTCACCCCGAGCGCACGCGGGCCGGAATCAGGTGGATACCCGATACCCGTGACGGACTGGGCCCCCTAGCCTCGCCGGGAGCGTGATCGAGAAGAGCCGACTCGAGCGCAGAACGGCTCCGCGAGAAGGACGAGGAGGACAGACATGCGAACACGGATGGTCACCCACCTGCTGCTCGCGATCGCTCTGACGGCGGGAGCATGCTCGGACGAGCCTTCGGCCGAACCCGCCGGGACGACGCCTGGACCCAGCGTGACCGAGGCCTCAGACGCGCTGGGACCGACCGGCGAGAGCGTTACCGAGGAAGGGACGGAGGCCGAGCTCGTCGTCGCGCTCATCGCGGGAGAGCTCACCGAGGAGCACGCGTTCGCCTTCGGTCTCGAGGACGAGGGTCTCAGCCTGCCCGGCCCGGAGATCCGCGTCCCGGCCGGCGAGCCGGTCTCGATCACGCTCTTGAACGTGCAGGAGTTCGAGGGACCGTATCCGCACAACTTCGTGGTCGTGACGGACAAGGATCAGGTTCCGCCTGCTCCCCTGTTCGGAGCTATCAGTGAGGGCGGACTCGACCCCGGCGAGCGAACGACGTTGACCTTCACGCCGGATGCCCAGGGGAGCTACTTCTACATCTGCACCGTCCCCGGTCACGCCGCCGACGGTATGTGGGGCAACTTCATCGTGGAGTAGGTGCGCCGAGACCTCGCTAGTTGAGCGACGGGTCGAACGGCATCGAGGCCATCAGTGCGTGGCTCGGGCCCTTGCGGCGGAGGACCTCGCTCCACAAGGCGTCGGCGTCCTCGGCGAAGACGTCGGTCGCCTGAGCCGGCTCGACGATCCATCCGCCTTCGGCGAGCTCGGCGTCGAGCTGACCCGCGCCCCAGCCGGCGTAGCCCGCGAACACCCGAGCCCGCCGCAGCGTCCCGAGCTCCTGCGGGTCGACCTCCTCGGGCAGGAACCCGATGGAGCCGAACGCGACCACCTGGACCCGCTCGGGGTGCTCAAGGTCCGCGAGCACCACCGCCGACTGCGGCTGGACGGGGCCGCCGATGAACAACCGCTCCCCCGGCGGGACAAGGTCCGCGAGCGTCGGCACGGCCTCGGCCACCTCGACCTCGGTCTCGCGGTTCAGCACAACGCCGACGGCACCGTCCTCGTCGTGATGCCCGACCAGCACGACGGTCCGCCGGAAGTTGGGGTCGACGAGGCTGGCGCTCGCGATCAGCAGGTGTCCCCGGAGGCTGTCCACCATCCCATCATGCCGCCACGGCGACGAGCCCCCAACCGTCCAGGCCCGCCGTGGCCACACGATGGCAAGATGGCCGGATGCGCTTACCCGTGATGCCGCCCGTCGCGCCGATGCTCGCCAAGCTCGTCGAGGAGATCCCGGCCGGCGACTTCAGCTACGAGCCGAAGTGGGACGGCTTCCGCTCGATAGTGTTCCGCGACGGGGACGAGGTCCAGATCGGCAGCCGGAACGAGCGGCTGATGACCCGCTACTTCCCGGAGGTGGTCGAAGCGATCACGGCGAACCTGCCCGAGCGCTGTGTTGCCGACGGCGAGATCGTGGTCCCCGACGCCGAGGGACGCCGCCTCGAGTTCGAGACGCTGCAGCTACGGATCCACCCGGCCGACAGCCGCGTGAAGATGCTCGCCGAGACGACGCCCGCGCACTTCGTGGCGTTCGACCTGCTGGCGCTCGGCGATCGGAACCTCACGCGCGAGCCGTTCGCCAAGCGGCGCCGGCTGCTCGAGGACGCCCTCGCGGAAGCGCGCTCCCCCATCCACCTCACGCCCGCCACCAGGGACCGCGAGGTCGCCGAACGATGGTTCGACGAGTTCGAGGGCGCCGGCCTCGACGGCGTGATCGCCAAGCCGCTCGACGGCACGTACCAGCCCGACAAGCGGGTGATGTTCAAGATCAAGCACGTCCGCACGGCAGACTGCGTCGTCGCCGGCTACCGCGTGCACAAGAGCGAGGAGGGCGCGGTCGGCTCGCTGCTGCTCGGCCTGTACGACGAGGGCGGCGAGCTCGCCAACATAGGGGTCGTCGGCGCGTTCCCGATGGCCAAGAGACGGGCGCTGTTCGAGGAGCTCCAGCCGCTCGTCACGGGGTTCGACGGACACCCCTGGAGCTGGGCCGAGGAGGAGACGGGCACCCGCACGCCCCGGCACTCGGCGTTCAGCCGGTGGAGCCACGGCAAGGACCTTTCGTTCGTGCCGCTGCGCCCCGAGCGCGTCGTCGAGGTCCGCTACGACCACATGGAGGGCCCGCGCTTCCGCCACACCGCCCAGTTCGTCCGCTGGCGTCCCGACCGCGACCCGCGCTCGTGCACGTACGAGCAACTCCAACAGCCCGTGCGGTTCGACCTCGCCGAGGTCCTCGGCTCCTGACCGCGAGATCCGGCCGCGCTGTCGATCCTGCCCGAACGCGTTCGTCAAGATCGACGCTTGGAGCCTCTACCGGTTCGACGGGGACCGGAACGTCGTCGCGCACTGGGGGATCAACGACGCGCTCTCGCTAGGGATCCAGCTCGGCGCGTTCCCGGCGCCGGGGGGCCAACAGGGCTGACGATCAGCCCTTCGGAACGTCCTTGTTCGGGTCTAGGAAGGGCAGGGGCGCCGTCACCGCGGGGACCGGCCCCTCGGGCGAGATCACGTGGATCTCGTTCCCGGGCTCGGCGAGATTGATCGGCACCCACGCGTAGCCGATGTTCTCCTCGAGCCGGAACGAGTGCGAGGCGCTCACGAGGCGGCCGACGCGCTGGCCGGCGCGCTCGACGGGCCAGAAGTCCTCGAGCCACATCCGGAACGGCTCGCCACCGATCTTCACGCCGACGAGCTTGCGGTCCACGCCCTCGGCCGCGACCTTCTGCAGCGCCTCCTTGCCGATGAACTCCGCGTCGAACTCGACCAGGCGCTCCATCCCCGTCACGTGGAACGGCGTGTCCTCGACCGTCATGTCGTTGCCGTAGTTGAAGATCCCGGCCTCCAGGCGCCGCTGGTCGCTCGGAGCGATCGCCCGGATGTTCTGAGGCGTACCGGCCTCCATCACGCGGTCCCAAAGCTCGATGCCCTTCGACCCATCGCGCAGGTAGATCTCGTAGCCGACCTCGCCGCTCCAGCCTGTCCGCGAGACCACCACGGGCATCCCGTCGAGGTCGCCCTCCCAGCACCGGTAGTACCGCAGTTCCGCGACCGCGTCGCCGAACAGCGTCCGGATCACGTCCTTGCTCTTCGGACCCTGCACCTGCAGCGGCGAGACGTCCGGCTCGCGGATCGTGACGTCCATCTTCGCGAACGCCTGCACGCCGAGCGCGTACAGCAGCGCGTCCGAGTCCGCGAGCGAGAGCCAGAAGTGGTCCTCGGCCAGGCGGAGCAGGATCGGGTCGTTCACGATGCCCCCGGTCGGCGCGATGATCGGCGCGTACTTGCACTGCAGGACCTCGCACTTGGAGAGGTCGCGGCACGTGAGCAGCTGCGTGAAGGCCGCGGCGTCAGGACCGGTGATCTCGACCTGGCGCTCCACCGCGACGTCCCACAGCGTGACGTGCTCGAGCAGGTGCCAGTACTCCTTCTCGTCGTCGTCGTAGAGCGTCGGGATCAGCATGTGGTTGTACAGGTCCCAGCTCGTGCATCCCGCCTCGACCGTCCGCTGCCAGTACGGCGAGCGCCGGTACCACGACGCGGTGTAGAACGTGAACGAGTACGGCTCCGCGGGCATCAGCCCCTCCTCTTCCGGCGCTTGCGGTCTCGGCGGATCTCTCGGACGCAGTTGTAGGCGGGGATCCCGCAGACGCCGCCGCCGGCGTGGGTCGCGCTCGAGCACTGGTATAGCCCGGCGATCGGCGTCCGATAGTCGGCGTAGCCGGGCGCCGGGCGCATGTGGAACAGCTGATCCGCCGAGAGCTCGCCGTGGAAGATGTTGCCGCCGATCAGCCCCCACTCGGTCTCCATGTCCCAGGGCCCGAGCACCTGCCGCGCGATCACCGACTCCTTGAACCCCGGGGCGACGTCGTCGTAGCCCTGCACGACGCGGTCGGCGTAGGCCTCGAGCTCCTCGCGGTGCGGCTCCTGGCTCCACGTGTGCGGCACCCACTGCGTGAACAGCGAGACCACGTGCGCGCCCTCGGGCGCGAGCGAGGGGTCGAGCGTGGTCGGGATCACGCCGTCGGAGAACGGGAACGTCGCGGCCACGCCCGCCCGCGCCTCCTCGAACCCCTTCTCGAGCGCGGCCAGCGAGGGCGCGATCTCGAACCCGCCGCTGAAGTCGGTCCACTCGGGCTTGGCCTTCAGGCGCGGCAGCTCGCCGATCGCGAGGTTGATCTTCACGACCCCCGAGCGGCTCGACCAGTGCTCGATGTCGTGCACGAAGCCTTCCGGCAGCTCGGAGCGCTCGAGCTGACGCAGGAAGGTGATCTGGGGATGACACGCGGTGACGACGACGGGAGCGCGGAGCTCCTCGCCGCCCTCGAGCACCACGCCCTCGGCGCGCCCGTTCCGCACGAGGATCTTCTGGACCCGGGCGTTCGTGCGTACCTCCGCGCCGAACGAGCCCGCGCTCCGCTCCAGCGCGGCCGCGACGGCGCCCATCCCGCCCTCGGGCACGCCCCACGATCCGAGCGTCCCGTCGCCTACGTCGCCGATCGAGTGGTGGGCCATAACGTAGCCCGTACCCGCCTCGTAAGGTCCCGCCCAGGTCCCGATCAGCCCGTTGATCGACATCGCGGCCTTGATCTCGTCGGAGTCGAAGAACCGGTCGAGCAGGTCGGCCACGCTCATCGTCATCAGGCGCGTGACCTCGCCGACGGTCTTCACGTCCAGGCCGCGGAAACGCCACACCAAGCGGAGCTGCTCGAGCAGGTCGCCGGGCCGCTTCGAGCCGACCTGCGGCGGCGTGCTCATCAACAGCGGGCCGAGCACCTCCGCGAGCCCGCCGACCCACGCATCCCACCGCTCGAGGGCGTCGGCGTCGGCCTTGTTGATCGCCGCGAACTCCTCGTAGTTGGCCTTCGGGTCGTCGTACTCGATCAGCACCCGCCCGTCGGGCAGCGGGACGACGTACGGGCCCACCGGGTGCACCTTGTAGCCGTGCTGCTCGAGCCGGAGGTCCCGGATGATCGAGTCGGGCATCAGGCTCATCACGTACGAGAGCGTCGTGACGCTGAACTCCGGATGATCGGGCCAGGGCCGGTCGGTCGCGGCCGCACCCCCGGTCTTGTGACGTGCCTCACACACGACGACCCGAGCGCCGGCCTTCGCGAGGTACGCCGCGGCCACCAAACCGTTGTGGCCCCCGCCGATCACGATCGCGTTGTAGCCGTTCGTCGCCACGGTCCGCCCTCCCGGCGGCCGCTCTGAACCACCGTTCAGGTATCGAACCACACCCTTGAACGGCCGTTCAAGTCAGTGGCTGCGACCTCGGAACTGGCTCCTCCCCCGTAGGTCCGGACGCGGGAGCGACGGCCTCGTCCTCGGCGAGGAGGCGGCGCATGCGGAGCAGCACGAGGACCGCTAGCCCTGCGGTCACACCCCCGACCGCGTACGTCGGCTGAGCGCCTATCCACGGCACCACGAACGCGGCCGCGACGTAGGAGAGCGCGAGCATGCCGTGCAGGATCCCGGTGAACGCGGCCGCCACGCGGCTCCGGACCGCGTCCGGAGCGCGGCGCTGACGGAGGTTCTGCTCGGCGACGAACGTGGTGCCGTCGGCCACGCCGAACACGAACAGCATCGCGACGATCAAGGCGAACGACGGCGAGGATCCGATGGCGATCCCCGCGGCCGAGATCACGATGCCGGCGACCACGAGCCAGGTGCCCTCGGCACCGATCCGCATGCGCTTGGCGTAGAGCGACCCGAGGATCCCTCCGCCGCCCCACGCGGTGATCAACATGCCGTACCCGAGCGATCCTGCGTCGAACGCGTCGGCGAGCGGGGCGTCGGCGACCATCGACATGCCCATCCCGGAGATGAACACGATCCACGCGAGGATCAGCGTGCGCAGCACCCGATCGTGGAGCAGGAACGCGAAACCGGCGCGCAGGCCTCGGAACTCCTCTCCGTGTTCGCGCTCACCCCCGAAGTTCGAGTGCACCGTCGCGATGATGAGCGCCGAGACCACGAAGGAGACCGCGTTGATCGCGAACACCCAGCGTGCGTTCAAGATCGCGAGCAGCGCCCCGCCCAGCGCGGGGCCGAGCGTGATCCCCGCGCTCCGGCTCATGCCGAGGAGGCTGTTCGCCCAAGACAGGTGCTCGAGCCCCGCGACGTTGGGGATCGCGGCCTCCGAGGCCGACCAGAACGGCGCCTCGGCGCACGCTGACAGGAAGGCCCAGACCAGCAGCCAGGCTGGATCCTGCCCGAGCGCCATCATGCCGAAGCAGAACGCGCCCGCCAGGTCCGAGACGATCATCACGATCCGCCGGTCGTAGCGGTCCCCGAGGATCCCCGCCGGCGGCGCGATGAACCCAATCACGCCGAAGGTCACCAGCAGCGCCGCGGCCACCCACGCGGCCGAGCCGGTCTGTTGGTAGATCGTGAAGTTGAGGACGGCGTAGGCCGCCCCCCCGCCGGTGATGGAGATCAGCCTGGCCGTCGCGAGGCGGCGGACGGCGGAGCGGGGTGCGGTCATCGCGCGAGTCTCCACCGCTCCCCCACCTCCGTCTAGCCCGCCGCCCGCACCGGCGCGGCCATCTGTTCCTCGGTCACCAGCTCGACGTCGGCCCGCATCTGGGACGCCCGGAGCACCGGCAGCAGCACGAGCGCGCCCACGAGCCCACCCAGGCCGCCGATCGCGTACGCGGCACGGGGTCCGACGAGCTCCAGGATGGGCCCACCGAGCGCGAACCCGGCCGTGAGCGCCAGCGTGACCATCGCCTCGGAGGCCGAGACCACGCGGCTGCGAACCGCGTCCGGCGTCCGCCGCTGCTGGATGCTGCGGTCGGCCACCATGATCAAGGCATCGGCGGCCCCCGAAAGCGCCAGCAGCGCCAGCACCGGCCAGAACGTAGGCGAGAGCGCGATGCCCGCGGTCGTCAGGCCGATCAGCGCCGAACCCAGAACGAGCGCACGCCCTTCGGTCTCCTCGCGGAGCTTGCGGCCCGCGAGCGAGCCGAGCACCGACCCCGCGCCCCAAGCCCCGATCATCAGGCCGTAGCCGGCCGATCCCGCGCCGAACACCTCGGCGAGCGGCACGTCCGCGACCATCGCGATCCCGATCCCGAGCACAAGCGCGCACCACGCGAACACGAGCGTGCGCAGCACGCGATCGCGAGCGATGAACACGAACCCGGCCCGCAGACCCCGGTGCTCCTCGGCCTGCTGGGCGTCGCGTTCCTCGGCGAATCGCCCGTGGACCGTCGCGACGAGGGCGGCCGAGGCCACGAACGACACCGCGTTCGCGGCGAACACCATCCCCGCCCCTATCAGGGCGAGGAGGGCGCCGCCGAGCGCGGGCCCGAGCATGATCCCGGCGTTCGCGCCCAGCTGTACGAGGCCGTTCGCCCACGACAGGTCCGCCTCGTCCACGAGGTTCGGGATCGCGGCGGCCGAGGCCGACCAGAACGGCGTCTCGACGATCGCAGCCAGGAACCCCGCGGCGATCAGCCACGCCGGGTCGTCGATCAGCGCCATCGCCGCGAAGCACCCGGCTCCCGCGAGGTCGGACGCGATCATCAGGCGCCTGCGGTCTAAGCGATCGCCGAGCACCCCGCCGAGCGGCGCGAATAGGCCGCTCACGCCGAACGTGAGCAGCAGCGACGCCGACAGCCACGCGGCCGAGCCCGTCCGCTCGTAGATCGTGTAGTTCAGCGCCGCGAACGCCGCGGCCCCGCCCGTGACCGAGATCAGGCGCGCGATCGCGAGCCTTCGGACGGCGGATCGGTTGGAAGATGTGGGACGCATCGGACGACTCCTTGAGATCGGGTGGTTCGAGGGACGGTGGTTCGGCTGGTCCCGCCGGGGAGGCGGGTCTCGCGACCGCTAAGCGGTCGCGGGCAGGGGCGAGATGCCCCTCTTCGGGTCGCCGAACATCACCTGGAGTCGCCTCATGACCGAGCGAGTGTACCAGCGGCTCCCGCGAGGGAAGGGGAGCGGAGCGCGACCTTTCCTCCGGCTGGAGCGAGCCGCGCGGCTGCGCTAGGCTCATCCCGGCTCCGATCGAAGCCCTCGAGCGTGAGGTCCTTCACGCCGGCCTACGGAGATAGCGATGATCGTCGTCCGCTTCAAGGTTCAGAGCCAACCGGACAAGGCCGAGGAGGTGATGGCCGCGCTCCGGAGGATCATCGAGCCGAGCCGGACGGTTGAAGGCGTGATCAGTTTCGACATCGCCCGGGATCTCGCAGACCCCGCGGCCTTCATCGCTACGGAGGTGTTCGGGGATCGGGACGCGCTCGACCGCCAGGAGGCGCTTCCCGAGGTCGCAGAAGCGATGGCCGTCTTCGACGGGGCACTTGCGGCCGAACCCGAGGCGACGATCTTCTACGTCTCTTCGTCCGAGCCGTGGGGCGAGTGAGGTCAGTCTGGCAGGACGATGAGGCGCGCCGAGTGGCCCGCGATCGCCGTCGTGATCTCGTCGATCACGTCCTGGCCCGCGGGCGTATCGAGCGTGATGCCCATGAGCGCGGTTCCGCCCCTCGAGGCTCGGCCCACGTCCATCGTGGCGATGTTGATCTCGTGCTCGCCGAGGATCGTGCCGACCTTGCCGATCACGCCGGGGCGATCCTCGTACTGGAAGAACAGCATGTTCTCGGCGGGCGCCATCTCGATGTCGAAGCCGTTCACGTGCAGGACACGCTGATCGTTCCGCTTGCCGACGAGGGTGCCCGCTACCGAGACCTCACCGTCATCGGTCTCTGCCCGCACGGCGAGGAGGTTCACGTAGTCGCTGGAGACGGATGAGCGCATCTCGCTGATGCCGATCCCACGCTCGCGCGCGATGATCGGCGCGTTGACGAAGCTAACCGGCTCGTGCACGACCCCGCGCAGGACGCCCTTGACCACGGCGAGCGTGAGGACCCGCGTATCCGCCTCGCCGATCCGCCCGAGGTACTGGCACTCGATCCCGCGGACGGCTCCCTCCGCGAGACCCGTGAGGAGCGCGCCCAGGCGCTCGGCCAGCGGCAGGAACGGCCGGACGACCTCCGCGACCTCGGCGCCGGCGGACACGTTCACGGCGTAGGGCACGAACTCGCCCCGCAGCGCCAGGCGGACCATCTCGGCCACCGAGGTACCGGCCTTGTCCTGGGCCTCAGCGGTCGAGGCCCCGAGGTGTGGGGTAGCCACCACCTGCTCGAACGCCAACAGCGGCGAGTCGGTGGTCGGCTCCTCCGCGAACACGTCGAGCGCGGCCCCGGCTACGCGCCCGTCCTCGAGGGCCTTCGCGAGTGCGACCTCGTCCACGATGCCTCCCCGCGCCGTGTTCACGATCCGGACCCCCTCCTTGACCAGCGCGAGCTCGCGTTCGCCGATCAGGCCCTCCGTGTCCGGGGTCCGGGGCAGGTGGATCGTGAGGAAGTCCGACTGCACTAGCAGCGCCTCGAGCGTGGGCATGAGCTCGATCCCCATCTCCTTGGCTCTCTCCTTCGGCACGTACGGGTCGAACGCGATCACTCGCATCCCGAACGCGGCGCACCGCTGCGCGACGAGAGCGCCGATGCGTCCGAGCCCAACCACGCCGAGGGTCTTGCCCTGGAGCTCGACGCCCTGCCACCTCGAGCGCTCCCAGCGGCCGGCCTTCAGCTCCTCGTAGGCCTGGGGTATATTCCGCGCCTGCGCGAGCAGGAGGGCCACGGTGTGCTCGGCGGCCGAGACGATGTTGGACTGCGGCGCGTTCACGACCATCACACCTCGGCGCGTCGCGGCGTCCACGTCGACGTTGTCGAGGCCGATCCCGGCGCGGGCGACGACCTTGAGGTTCTCGGCCGCATCGATGACCTCGGCCGTGACCTGCGTCTGCGAACGGACTACGAGCGCGTCGTACGGGGCGATCGCCTCGGCCAGGCCATCGGCCGCGAGCTCGGTGCGGACGTCTACCTGGAAGTCCTTGCGCAGGACGTCGAGCCCAGCGTCCGAGAGGTTCTCGGTAACGAGGACCCTCACGGGATCCCCCACACCGTCACGAGGCCTGTGCCTCCTGGAACACGCCCTCGGCTGCTGCGACGGCCGCGCCCCGCTTCACCGGGTAGCCGAGCCGCTCGAGCGTCATCTCGAGCGCCGAGAGGCCGCGCACGATGTCGAGCTCGCTGAAGTACCCGAAGTGCCCGATCCGGAACACCTTGCCCTTGAGCGGGCCCTGTCCCGGAGCGAGGACACACCCGAAATCCGCACGGATCCGCCCGCTGATCGCGTCCGCGTCGATGCCCTCGGGCGCGCGTATCGCGGTGACGGTCCAGTTGTCCTTCAGGCCCTCGCCGAACAGGTCGAGCCCGAGCGCCTGGACCCCCTCCTTCACGGCGCGCGAGAGCATCCGGTGCCGGGCGAGCGCCGCTTCGACGCCGTCCTGGAAGTAGAGCTCGAGGGCGGCGTGCAGGCCCTGCATCACGCTGATCGCGGGGGTCCAGGGGTTCTCGGGGTCCGGCAGGTCGGCGTAGCGCTTGTAGATGCTCCAGTCGAAGTAGAAGCGGGGCAGGGTGGCGCTCTCCTGCGCCTGCCACGCGCGTTCGGAGATCGCGACGAACGCGATGCCGGGGCTGGCGGACAGCGCCTTCTGCGAGCCGCCGACCGCGACGTCCACACCCCACTCATCGAAGGCGAACGGGACGGCGCCCAGGCTGCTTACGACGTCGGCGATCACGAGGGCGCCCGCCTCGTTCGCCACCTGCGCCAGCTCGCGGATCGGCTGGATCACGCCGGTCGAGGTCTCGGATTGGGTTAGGAGGACGGCCTTCACGGGCTGATCTGCGAGGGCCTTCGCGACGTCCTCGGGCACGATCCGCCGGCCCCAGTCGTACTCGACGGTGTGGACCACCAGGCCGTGGGCATCGGCGAGGTTGGCCCAGCGCTCCGAGAAGTACCCGGCTAAGGGAACGAGCACCTCGTCCCCGGGCGAGAACACGTTCTGGATCGCGGACTCGAGCCCGCCCGTGCCCGAGGAGGTCATCAAGAGCACGTCTCCCTCGGTCCTGTAGAGCTCCTTCAGTCGCGCCGTAACGTCCGACATCAGGCGCCCGAAGCCGGGCCCGCGGTGGTACACGAGCGGGCTCCCCTGCGCGAGGAGGACCTCGGGCGGGATCGGGGTCGGGCCGGGCGCAAGGATGATCTCGGGACGGTCCATCGCACCGCTCCTGACTAGGTGCCCCAGCGTATCATCGGGTGTTGGGCCGCCTTGACGGCTAGACGGACGCCGGGTCCCGCGATGCGACCTCGGACCTCAAGGGTCATCCCGTCGACGGGTGCAGCTCGCGCAGATCGAAGTCCGGGTCGGCAAGCAGCGCGGGGTCGGGATGGGCGCATGCCGCTATCAGCGGCATCGAGCGCCGGACGTCGAACCTGTGGTTCATGCTGAACGTCGAGAGGAGCTGCCCATCGCGGAGCAGGAACGCAGCGAACGATCGGCCCTCGATGCTCCCGCGGATCACCGTCTCGTCCCAGGTCACAGCGAACCCAGACATCTGGATCTGCTCGTCGTACTGATCCGACCAGAACCAGTGCGGGTCGTCGTGGACCGTGCCCGCGCCCAGCAGGTTCCGCGCCACGGTCTCTCCCATCTTCATCGCGTTGTCGAAGTGCTCCACGCGGATCGGGCCGAACACCGGGTGGTCGTGCCGCGCGACGTCGCCGATAGCCCACACTCCCTCGACCGTGGTGCTGAGCGTCGCGTCGACCGGGATCCCGTTGTCGACCGGTAGGTCGTCGCCCGCCACCTCGGTGATCGGCTCGACGCCGACGCCGACCACGGACAGGTCACCCTCGATCCTGCGTCCCTCCTTCGTCACGAGCGCCTCGAAGCGTCCGTCGCCGACGAAGCTCTCGGCGGCGTCGCGGAACACCATCTCGACGCCGTGGTCCCGGTGCAGGGCCTCGATAGCGCGCCCTAGCCGGGGCCCGAGCACACGCTCGAGCGGAGTGGCGAAGAACTCCACGACCGTCACGTCCAGGCCCTGCCGGCGAAGCGTCGCGGCCACCTCGGCGCCTATGAACCCCATCCCTACGACCACGGCCTTCGAGGCCCTCGAGGCGGCCGCACGGATGGCGTCGGCGTCGGGCACGGATCGCAGGTCGAGCACTCCGGGCAGGTCCGCGCCGGGGATAGGCAGGTGACGGTTCCTGACGCCGGTGGCGATCACGGCCTGGTCGAACGGCACGCGCTCTCCGCCCTCGAGCTCGACCACGCGCTCGGTCGCAAGCAGGCGGTCGGCGCGAACACCGAACCGGGCGTCGACCGAGTTCTCCGCGTACCAGTCCGGCGGACGGATCCAACGAGGCTCGGCCTCTTCGCCGCTCAGGTACTCCTTGGACAGCGGCGGACGTTCGTAGGGGGGCAACGGCTCGGCCCCGATCAGCGTTATGTCGCCATCGAACCCGTCGTCGCGGAGCGTGCCTGCTGTCGTGGCAGCGGCCGGTCCCCCACCGACGATGACGACGCGGCTCACTCCTGCGTCATCAAGACCTCGAGCTCGCCGTCTTCCTCCCGCACCTCGAACACGTCGATGGGATCGGAGGCCGGGCCCTGCACGGCCTCGCCGGTGATGACGTCGAACAGGCTCCCGTGGCACGGACACTCGACGATCGCGCCGTCCAGATCACCCTCGGCGAGCGAGCACTGCTGGTGCGAGCACCAGTCGTCGAACCCGTGCAGGTCACCCTCGACGTTGGCGACCGCGACCTGGCGCGCGCCGACGCTGAACGAAAGGACCTCGCCCTCCCCGACCTCGCTTGCCGAACCGATCTTCACCCACTCCGACATGCTCAGATCCCTCCTGCTCGTAACGCCCGGCGGGAGCCTACCGCAGGTCCGCCGCCGTCCCGGCTCACGCGCGCTCCTCGCGCCGCCGGGCGACTAGGTCGGGTGTCAGGTAGCCGACACCCGCGACCAGGTACAGCACCGCGAGTATGAGGAACCCGCCGCGCAGGTCGATCGGGACGACCGCCGGGACCAACGCGCCGCCCACCCACGCGAGCTGGAACATCACCTCGTACCGGACGAACACGCGGCCGTGCGCGCCCCCGGGCGCCAGGCGCTGCATCAGCGTCTGGAAGGCGAGGCGCCCGAGCTCGGACGTCGCCCCGACCACCAGCGCGAACACCGCGAGCACAGGCAGCTCGAAGGCGACGAAGGCGACGAGCGCGCCGGAGCCCGCCGCGGCCACGCTGGCGACGACCACCGCCTCCTCGCGGAGCGAGGAAGGCAGTCGGGGCGCGATCACGTTCCCGAGGTACCCCCCGGCGGTCGCGGCGGCCGCGAGCGCGCCGAACCACCACGTGGGCTCGCCGCCCCGCCGCAGGGCGAATGCGAGAGCGAAGAGCAGGAACCCGCTCGCCGCCCGGAGCCCGGCGGCCCCGATCGCCGGAGCTGCGAGCTGCGGGATCGCGCCTCGCTTCGAGACCTCCGCGGGGCCTCCGGCGACCCTCGGGTGGGGCAGTCGGAGGTTCAGCATCGCGGCGACCGCGTAGGCCGCGGAGGCCCCGTAGAGCACGGCCGACGCGCCGCCCATCTTCAGGAGCGCGAGCGCCGGCGCCGCGCCCAGGATCGCGCCCCCCACGCCGATGCGCCCCAGGCGCGCGTTCGCGCGCACGAGGCCCTCGTTCGGACCGGCGTACGCGACCGCGAGCCCGTTGCGGGTGATGCCGTGGACCTTCGCCAGGACCAGCAGCACGAGCGCGGAGGGGAACAGCAGGAGCGTGCCGAACCTCGGGGCCGCGTAGAGACAGACCACGGCGCGCCCGAGCGCCGCGCCGAACGAGATCGCCCGCCGAGGTCCCGCGCGGTCGAGCAACGGCACGAGGAACGGCCCCGCGATCGCGAGCGGGGCCATCGTGAGGACCAGGTACAGGGCGACCTCGCTCGTCGCCTCCCCAACCGGGATGTCGAAGAACACCGAGCCCGCCAGCGCGACCGCGACCATCGCGTCGCCCGCCACGCTGCCCAGGTGCGCGAGCCCGTAGGTGTCGAGCGGATCCTCGGAGCGCCACATGCGGGCGATCGGCCGGAACAGCGCCTCGAACAAGCCGACGAGGCCGATGAGGATCAGCTGCCACCAGGGGTAGCGGCGCGGCCGGGCTCGGTCGACCCTCACCGGCCAGCCCGGCTCAGGACCCCGACAGTCGCTGCAGGAGCAGCTCGCGAACCGCCTTCGGGTCGGCAGAGCCGCCGGAGCGCTTCATCACCGCGCCGAGGACCGCGTTCAGCGCGCCCTCCTTGCCCGAGCGGTACTGCTCGACGGGGCCCGGATTCTCGGCGATCGCCTCGTCCACCCAGGCATCGATCGCCGCGGTGTCAGTGACCTGACGGATGCCCATCGAATCGATGAGTCCACGGACCTCTGCCCGAGGGAGTTCCGGGATAACCTGCAGTGGCTTCCCACCGACTTGCTGCAGATCCCCTTTGAAGATCGCCGCAAGCAGCTGCTTCGCTGACGAGTTGTTCAGATCACCGCTCTCCACCTGCTCTAGAAGGACGACCAGCTCCCCCGGCGTTACGTGGTTCCCGGGGTCGGAGATCTCCAACTTCTCCTCATTGAGGAGGCCAGCGAGATCCTGGGTGATCCAGTTGGCTGCCGGAACAGGGGCCGCACCGAGTCCTACTGCACGGTCGAAGAACGCCGCCGTCGCGGGTGAGTCCGCGATGATCCTCGCCTCCTCAGGCCGCAGACCGAGCTCGCCTACGTAGCGTTCGCGGCGGGCCGAGGGGAGCTCGGGCAGCGAGGAGCGGATCTGCTCCACCCAGGCCCGGTCCGGCTCGAGAGGCGGCAGATCAGGTTCGGGGAAGTAGCGGTAGTCGAACGCCTCCTCCTTCGAGCGGAGCGTGTGCGTGCTGCCGCGCTCCTCGTCGAAATGGCGCGTCTCCTGCACGAGCGCCTCGCCGCCGCCGAGCGCCGCACGCTGGCGCTCCTCCTCGTGCCGCAAGGCGCGCTCGAGCGAGCGGATCGAGTTTAGGTTCTTCACCTCGACCTTGATCCCCAAGCCGGTCTCGCCGACCCGCCGCGTGGAGATGTTGGCGTCGCAGCGGAACGAACCCTCCTCCATCCGGACGTCCGAGACGCCGAGAGCCTCGAGGGTTGCCCGGAGCTCCGTGAGGTATGCGCGCGCCTCCTCGGGCGTGCGCATGTCGGGCTCGGAGACGATCTCGACGAGGGGGACGCCCGCGCGGTTGTAGTCGACGAGCGCGTAGTCGGCCTGCCCGATCCGCCCTGTCGACCCGGCATGCGTGGTCTTGCCGGTGTCCTCCTCCATGTGGACCCGGGTGATGCCGATCGTTCGCTTCGTGCCGTCGACCTCGACCTCGAGGGACCCGCCGACACAGACCGGCAGGTCGTACTGGCTGATCTGGAAGTCCTTCGGCATGTCCGGGTAGAAGTAGTTCTTGCGGTGGAACAGCGAGCCGGTCGCGATCTCGCACCCGAGCGCCAGGCCGATCTTGATGATCGAGGCGATCGCCTCCGCGTTCGGCACGGGGAGCGAACCGGGCAGGCCCAGGCACACAGGGCAGACGTTCGAGTTGGGGGGCGCGCCGAACGCGTTGGTGCACCCGCAGAACATCTTGGTGCGCGTCGAGAGCTCGACGTGGCACTCCAAACCGATCACGGACTCGTAGGCCTCGGCCATGTCGCGGGAAGTCTAGCGGGGGCCCGCGACCCACTTCCCCGCGTCTTACACCGGATCGCCCTGCCTCGTTCTTCCGACCGTGGACCGATCTCGAGCCGTAACCGACGAAATACAGGACGGCAGTGACGCCCAGCGGAGGCCCACCGTATCGTGATCGCCATGACACGGACCCCGACCGCCCGGGCCCCGGCCACCTCCGCGCAGATCTGGACCGCGATGTGGGCCGTCTACATCATCTGGGGCACCACGTACCTCGGCATCCGGGTCGCGAACGAGACCCTCCCCCCGCTGATCGCCGCGGGGATCCGGTTCCTGATCGCCGGTGGCGCGCTGTACGCATGGTCCATCCGCCGAGGCGACGTGGAGGGCGACCGCCCGACGAGGGCGAACTGGAAGGCCGCGGCCATGGTCGGTATCGGTCTGATCGCCGGCGGTCTCGGCCTCGTCGTGCTGGCCGAGCTCACCGTGCCCTCGGGAACCCAGTCGCTGATCATCGCGCTCGTCCCGCTCTGGATGGCCCTGGTCGACCGCGTGATCCTCGGCCACCACGTCGGATGGAAGACGGCGGCGGGACTGGTCCTTGGGTTCGGGGGCGCCGCGCTGCTGATCGGCAGCACGGCGCTCGATGCAGGGGTCCCGCTCTCGGGCATGGCCATAGGGGTCGTCGCCTCGCTGTCTTGGGCCAGCGCGTCGCTCTACTCCCGGAACGCGCCGCTGCCCAGGCGTCCGCTCGTCGGCGCGGGGATGGAGATGCTGATCGGCGGCGCGGTCCTGGTGGGGGCGGGGGTGCTCCGCGGCGAGCTCGCGCTCGTCAGCCCGGAGGACTTCTCCACTGAGTCGCTCATCGCGCTCCTGTACCTGATCGTGATCGGCTCGTGGGTGGGCTTCACCTCGTACGTGTGGCTGCTTCGGAACGCGCGCACATCGCTCGTCTCGACCTACGCATACGTCAACCCGACCGTGGCGGTGTTCCTAGGATGGCTGATCCTGGACGAGACGATCACCGTCCGCCTCCTCGTCGCGGCCGCCATCACCCTCGTTGGCGTCGCGATCATCATCTCCAGCGGCGGCACCGCGCGGCAGCAGGAACCCGTCGTCGAGGCGGAGGTCGTCTAGCCCCCTCAGACGGCGGCGATCAACGCGGGACGCTCGTCGAAACCGATCGCCTGCTCGAGCGCGTTGGCGGCGCGGAGGAGCCGCGATTCCTCGAGCACCGGCGCCGTGAGCTGGAACCCCACCGGGAGTCCCTTCTCGTCCAGGCCGCTCGGGATCGAGATCGCCGGCGTGCCCGAAAGGTTCGCCGGGATAGTGAAGACGTCGTTCAGGTACATCGCGAGCGGGTCGTCGACCTTCGCGCCGATCGGGAACGCGGTCGTCGGCGAGGTCGGCGAGACCAGCACGTCGAACCCGGCGAAGGCGGCGTCGTAGTCGCGGATGATCAGCGTGCGGACCTTCTGCGCCTGGCCGTAGTAGGCCTCGTAGTAGCCGGCCGAGAGCGCGTACGTGCCGAGCATGATCCGGCGCTTGACCTCGGCGCCGAAGCCGGCGCCCCGTGTCTTCGTCATCATCTCGACCGAGTCACTGCCGTCGACCCGCAGCCCGTAACGGACGCCGTCGTAGCGCGCGAGGTTCGAGGAGGCCTCGCTCGGCGCGATCAGGTAGTACGCCGAGAGCCCGTAATCGGTGTGCGGCAGCGACACCTCGCCCACGCTCGCCCCCAGGCCCTCGAGCCGGTCCACCGCCGCGCGCACCGAGTCACGGACGCCCGGCTCGACGCCCTCGCCGAACGCCTCGCGCACGACGCCGAAGCGCAGTCCCGCGATCCCCTCCTCGAGCCTCTCCGTGTAGTCGCGGCGCGGTGTGTCCAGGCTCGTGGCGTCGAGCGGGTCCTTGCCCGCGATGCAGGAGAGCAGCGAAGCCGCGTCGCGCACGCTCCGCGTGAACGTGCCCACCGTGTCGAGCGAGGACGCGAACGCGATCAGCCCGTACCGGCTGACGAGCCCGTACGTGGGCTTCAACCCAACCACGCCGCTCAGCGAGGCGGGTTGACGGACCGACCCGCCGGTGTCCGTCCCGAGGGCCCAAACGGCCTCGCCCGCGGCGACCGCGGCCGCAGATCCTCCGGAGGACCCACCGGGCACCGTGCTCAGGTCCCACGGGTTGTGCACGGGCCCGAATGCGGAGTTCTCGTTGGATGAGCCCATCGCGAACTCGTCGCAGTTGGTCTTACCGAGCAGGACCGAGCCATCAGCCCGCAGGCGATCCCACGCCGTGCAGTCGTAGGGCGGCACGTAGGTCTCGAGGATCCTCGACCCGCAGGTGGTGGCAACCCCTGCGGTCGAGAGCACGTCCTTGAGCGCTAGAGGGATGCCCGCGACGGCGGGCGCGTCGCCGGCCGCGATCCGCGCATCTGCCGCCGCCGCCTGCTCTACGGCGAGGTCGTCGGTGCGCGCCAGGAAAGCCTTCACCCGGTCGTCCACGGCATCGATCCGCGACCGGCACGAGGCGAGGATCTCCACGCTCGAGGTCTCGCCGGCGCGGAGCATGCGCTCGAGCTCGGTCGCGGTGAGGTCGCAGAGCTCCGTCACTCGACCTCCGCGATGCGCGGCACCTTGAACCGGTCGCCCTCGCGGTCGGGCGCGTTCGAGAGGACCTCCTCGGTGGTGAGCGACGCCGAGGGTTCATCGGGCCGCAGTACGTTCGAGCGCGGGATCGCGTAGGCCGTCGGCGGCACGTCTGCCGTCGCCACCTCTCCCACCTTCGCCGCGTGCTCGAGGATCACGCCCAGCTGCGCTCGCAGCCGCTCCCGCTCATCGGGGGTTAGCTCCAGCCGCGCCAGCCGTGCGACGTGCTCGATGTCGATCTCCACCGCCACGGGCGGGAGTCTACCGGCGCGAGCCCTCAGGACCGCCGTTCAGCGGAACAGGCCGAAGCGCGGCTCGACCTGAAGCGCGAAAGCCGCCGCCATGAGCGCGTTCCCCACGAGCCACACGTCGGTGATGGGTCCAACGCCGCCCGGGACCGGCGTGATCGCCTCGGCCTTGGCGGCCACGCTGTCGAAGTCCAGATCCCCGACCATCCGGGTCTTGCCGGTCTCGGGGTCCTTGACCGCGTGGATCCCAACGTCCACGGCGACCACACCCTCCTTGACCATGTCGCCGTTCACGATCGCCCGAACGCCTGCCGCCACGATCAGGATGTCGGCCTGGCGCGTGTACTCCTCGAGCGGCTTGGACCGGCTGTGGCAGCCGATCACGGTGGCGTTGCGCTGCAGCCCCAGCACCTGCGCGGGCTTGCCCACGCTGTTCGAACGCCCGACGACGACGAGCGTCTTGCCCGAGTAGAAACCCTCGTGCCCGGCCTCGGTCGAGTCGGCGTACTCGTCGAGGAGGTAGAAGCACGAGGCCGGCGTCGAGGGCAGGAGCCGGGGCCGGCCCTGCGCGAGCAGACCCGTGTTCAGCGGGTGGACCGCCTCGATGTCCTTCAGGGGGTCGACCGCGCTGTTGATCTCGGCCTCGGGGATCTGCGGGGGGAGAGGGTGCAGGACCAGGATCCCGGTGATCCGCGGGTCGGCGTTCAGCTTCCCGAGCGTCGCGACCACGTCGGCGAGCTCGACGTCGTCGGGCAGCCTCTCGCACACGTACCGATACTCGAGGCTTTCGGCCAGTCGTCGCACGTGCTTCTCGTAAGCTCCCGCGTCGTAGGACTCGCCGATCAGCACCGTCGCGAGCCCCGGCCGGACCTCCGACAGCCGGAGCACCTGGAGCTCGTCGGCGATCTTCCGCCGAAGCCTTTCCGCGATCGCGTTGCCGTCGATCACAGTGGTCATGTGTCCCTCCTTCGCCGGGCGAATCCTGCCACAGGCGAGCGGGCGAGGAGACCTACGTTCGGCCCAGACGGCGCAGGAACTCCGGCTCGTCGATCGCCTCGACGCCGAGCTGCTCGGCCTTGGCCGCCTTGGACCCGGGGCTGTCGCCGACCACGACGAATGAGGTCTTCTTGGACACGCTGGAGGCGACCCTGGCGCCGGCCCCCTCCGCGGCCGCCAGCGCCTGCTCCCGGGAGAGCGTCTCGAGCCCGCCCGTGAGCACGATCGTCATCCCCTCGAGGGGCTGCTCGCCGACCCGCTCGACTACCTCGTCCGCCATCCGGACGCCGGCGGCGCGGAGCTTCTCGACGAGGACCCGGTTCCGCTTCTCGTGGAACCACGCATGGACGCTCCGGGCGATCTCCGGGCCTATCTCCTCGACGGCGTCGATCTCCTCGGCGCCCGCCTCCACCAGCGCGTCGATCGAGCCGAACGCGCGGGCGAGTACCTGCGCGATATGCGTGCCGACGTGGCGGATGTTGAGCGCCGTGAGCAGGCGCCAGATCGGACGGTCCTTCGCGGTCTGGATCGAGGCCAACAGGTTGCCGATCGATCTCTCCGCGAACCCGGGCAGCTGGGCGAGATCCTCGGCCGTGAGCGTGAAGATGTCCGCCGGGTCCTTCACGAGACCCAGGTCCAGCAGCGCCATCCCGGTCATGTAGCCGAGGCCCTCGATGTCCAGTCCGCCGCGCGAGGCGAACGAGTAGAGCCACTCGACGTTGCGGCTGGGGCACGTGAGGTTGGGGCAGCGGTGGTCGGCCTCGCCCTCGGCGCGCACGAGCGCTGTGCCGCAGGACGGGCAGTTGGTCGGGAACCTCCACCGCCGGGCGCCCTTCTTCCGCTTGGACAGGACCGGGCCGACGATCTCGGGGATCACGTCGCCAGCGCGGCGCACGATAACCGTGTCGCCGGGGCGCACGTCCTTGCGCGCGATCTCGTCCTCGTTGTGCAGCGTGGCGTACGTGATCGTCACGCCTCCGACGAAGACCGGCTCGAGCACCGCGAACGGCGTCACCTTGCCGGTCCGGCCGGTGTGAACGTCGATCTTCCGGAGCAGCGCCGTGCGCTCCTCCGGCGGGAACTTGTAGGCGATCGCCCACCGAGGCGCGTGGCTCGTCGCGCCCAGCTCCTCCTGCAGCGCCACCTGGTCGACCTTGATCACGGCACCGTCTATCTCCCAGTCGACGCTGTGCCGGCGTTCCTCCCAGTTCTTCAGGTAGCGCTCGACGCCGTCGAGGTCGGTCTCGACCTCGCCGGTGGGGGCGACGGGCAGCCCGGCCTCGCGGCACCACGCCAGGAACCCGGAGTGAGAGTCGAACCGCACGCCGTCCGCGAACCCGAACGAGTGCACCCACAGCGAGAGCGGCCGCGAGGCGCTCACCTTGGGGTCCTTCTGCCGGAGCGAGCCCGCGGCAGCGTTCCGCGGGTTCGCGAAGGGGCGCTGCTCGGCGGTCAGGAGCTCCTCGTTCAGCTGCTCGAAGGCCTTCGCCGGGAAGTAGACCTCGCCGCGGACCTCGAGGTACGCGGGCGGTGTCTTGCCCAGGAGCCTCGGTCGGGCCGTTCGGATAGTCCGGACGTTGGCGGTGATGTCTTCGCCGATCCGGCCGTCCCCTCGGGTGGCGCCCTTCGTCAACACGCCGCCCTCGTACGTGAGCGCGACCGCGACACCGTCTATCTTCAGCTCGCACGAGTAGCGCGCGCCCGCGCCGACGCCGCGCTCGACCCGCGCGGCCCACGCATCCAACTCCTCGCGGCTGAACGCGTTGTCGAGCGAGAGCATCGGCGAGCGGTGCGGCACCGGCGCGAAGAGATCGGCCGGCGTCGCCCCCACACGCTGCGTGGGCGAGTCGGGCGTGACGAGCTCGGGGAAGCGGTCCTCGAGCGCGCGGAGCTCGACCATCAGCTCGTCGTACTCGGCGTCGGAGACCTCGGGGTCGTCGAGCACGTGGTAGCGGTAAGAGTGGTAGTTCAGGCGCTCGCGCAGCTCCTCGACCCGCAGCTTGGCCTCGGCGCGCTCGCGCTCCTCGGATCCGGCCTTCGCCTTGGTCCGCGAAGGGCTCACGCAGCGATCTCCACCGATCCCGCCACACCGATCCGGTCCCCGGACAGGAGCACCCCTCCGAGCACTCCTTTCACCTGGCGGAGGTACGCCAGCGCGCCGCTGAACCCGTTCTCCTTGGGAAGGATCGCCTGGACCCCGGCAGCGGCGGCATCCGCGAGCATGCAGGACTCGGCGAGCACGGCGAGTCCGTGGGGAGAGGCCCGGCCCCGGCCGAGCGTCATCGAGACGCCGATCCCTGTCTTGCTGGGGGGCACGACCAGCGCGACCGACCCAGCCGACCCAGCTCCCACGGTCAGCTTCTGGCGCTTGCGGGCCAGGATGAAGTAGTCACCCCCGCAGTTGACGGTGACCTCGTTCACCTCGCGGGCGAGGAACCGTCCGACATGGTCGGTCACCGCGCCCTGGAACGAGAACATCGGCCCGACGCCCGCGCGCCGCGCGGCCGACACGATCTCGCGAACGATCTCGGGGGCGTCGGCCGGCACCTCGATCGGGCGCTTGCTGGTGCGGATCTCCGGGTTCCGGATCGTGTAGGCGTGGAGCTGCTCCCAGAAATTCAGCGCCGCGGCCCGGGACTCCTCGTTGAAGTCCGTCCCCGCCTGGATGTGCAGGGTCATGTCCTGCACCTGTATGTCGAAGCTGCGGGACTTGCGCTTGAGGAGCTTCACGCCGGCGGGTCCTCCACCGGCCGATGATAGCTGGGGGCGCCGACGCACCCCGCGTCGGCGCCCCCAGACCGTGCCTAGCCGAGGACGCGATCGATCTCGGCCTGGTTGTCGTTCATCCCCCAGAACTCGTGGACCATGCCGTCCTTCACGTGCATGACCCACACGGAGCCCGCCGAGGCCATGGCATCACCCGAGGTGACCGTGATCTTCACTAGCGCGACGACGTGTTCGTCGCCTCCCACCACGTCGTGGATCTCGTCGACCGAGGTGCGCATACCGGCCTCGGCCATGTGTTCGAACCTGCCGAGCACGCCTGCTCTTCCCGTGAAGTCTCCCGCGAAGCGGTTCGAGCCGGGTATGTGCCAGACGGCGTCGTCGGCGATCGCGGCCGCCAGGGTGTCGACGTCGCCCTTCGCGAAGGCTTCGAGCGCGACCCGTGCGGCCGCGGCGTTCGGATGATCTGCCAACTTGATCCCCCTTCGTCCCTATGCGAGGACGGCGTCGGACGCGGCCTGGTCGCTGCTGAATCCCCAGAACTCGGTGACCTTCCCGTCCTTGAGGTGGAAGACGTGGACCTCGTTCCCGTCGTAGGACCGACCGTCCGGCCGTCCGATGTGCTGCTTCAGCATCGCGACCCCGTGCTCGTCGTCGGCGAGCACCGCGTGGAGCTCCTGGGACATGTCCCCGGCAGAAAGCTCGAAGAACCTGCCGAACAGGCCGAAGGTCGCCTCCTGCCCTTCGTAGTCGCCGGCCAAGGGGTTGTTCCCCCACGAGTGCCAGACGACGTCGCTGGCGATCAGCTCCCCCAGCGTGGCCATGTCGGCACTTCCGAAGGCCGCGTACCCCTTGCGGATCAGGTCGACGTTCGGATGCTCGTCCATCAGCTCGCCCCTTCCGATCGGTGAAGGGGCCACGCTACCGGCATCGCGCAACGTTGCGCAAACCGGGATCGAGCTATCGGAAGGAGCCGAGGATGCGGCCGCCGCCGAGGAGCTCCTCGCCGCGGTAGGCGACGACGCTCTGCCCGGGCGCCACGCCGCGCTGCGGAGTGCGGAACTCGATGCGCATGCGGTCGCACTCGAGCTCGATCACGGCGGGGACCTCGTCTCCGCGGTACCGGATCTTCACCTCGGCCTCGAAGGGCCCGGCGGCGGGGGCCGACCCCGCGACCCATGAGAGGCGATCGGCGATCAGCCCCCGACGAGCGAGGAGCTCGCCGGGTCCGACGATCACGCGGTTCGCGGCCGCGTCGACCTCGAGCACGTAGGACGGCTCGGGACCCGAGACGCCGAGCCCGCGCCGCTGCCCCACCGTGAACGCGGCCGCGCCGCCGTGGTGCGCGAGCACGCGGCCGTCCATGTCGACGACCTCGCCCTCGCGCATCAG
>DATEDE010000265.1:0-2230 GCA_035286545.1 Actinomycetota bacterium
ACGAGGCGCTCCGCGAGCCGTTCGACCTGAACGGCGTCGAGTTCCACGCGCGCGGCTCGACCGGCATCAGCGTGTACCCGCGGGACGCGGCCGACGTCGAGACCCTGATGAAGAACGCGGATGTGGCGATGTACCGGGCCAAGCGCCTGGAGCCGGGCGGGTACCTCTTCTTCGCCGGAGAGGGCGACGACGCGCTCCAGCGGCTCTCGTTCGCCGGGCGGCTCCGCCGCGCGGTGGAGGACGAGAACTGGGTGCTTCACTACCAGCCGGTCGTCGACCTCGCCGACCGTCGCATCGTCGGCGCCGAGGCCCTGATCCGCTGGAAGGACGCCACCGGCGGCCTGGTGCCGCCCGGCGAGTTCATACCGGTCGCCGAGGAGCTCGGCCTCATCGAGGCGATCGGCGACTGGGTGATCGACGAGGTGGCCCGTCAGCAGTACGAGTGGCGGGCGGGTGGCATCGAGCTCGAGCTCTCGTTCAACCTGTCGGCGCGCCAGCTCTGGACATCGCGCTTGGGCGAACGCATGCGGGCGCGTCTGGCCGAGGTCGGGGTCGATCCCTCGACCCTGGTGGCGGAGATCACCGAGTCGACGGCGATGGCCGACCCCGAGCGCACCCAGCGCGTGCTCCGCGAACTTCATTCGTGGGGCATGCGGCTGGCGATCGACGACTTCGGGACGGGATACTCCAGCCTCTCGCGCCTCAAGCACATGCCCGTGGACGTGTTGAAGATCGACCGCGAGTTCATCCGGCGGGTCGACACCGACGTCCGCCTGGCCGGCATGGTCCGCGCGATGATCCAGGTCGCGCAGAGCCTGGACATGGTCCCGCTCGCTGAGGGCATAGAGACCGAGGGCGAGTACGTGTTCCTGCGTTCGAACGGCTGCCGCCTGGCCCAGGGCTTCTGGTTCGCCCACCCGATGCCCGCCGATGAGCTCCGCGAGCTCCTGGGGCGCGGTGAGCCGCTGGGGTCGCCGAGCCTTACGCGCTAGCCACCGAGCATCCGGTCGGGCGTACCCTGGCGCATGGATGGACTCTCGCTCAGGGCAGCAGTGAACACCGGGGGGATCCGGGCGCTTGCGGGCGCGCTCGCGATCGCGAGCGTCGCCGTGGCCTGCACTACCGAACCGCGCCGGGACTTACCCGACGTCGTCATCCCCCCCGGAACCACGCCGTCTGCATCCCCTGCGCTCCAGCCAGCCGAGACGACGGTTCCCCCGAACGAGGGCCGACTCGCCGTGATCGACGGGAGTGGCAGCCTGGTGTCGCTCGACCCCGACGGATCCGACGCCGTCGTGCTTGCCGCGGGGACCTCCTCCGTCGGCCTCCGCCAGCCCGCCTGGTCACCGGACGGCCGCCGCCTCGCCTGGGTCCGCCTGGAGGTGACCGGACAGGAGGTCGTCTCCACCCTCGCGACCAGCGGTCCGAGGGGCGAGCGGCCGACCGGCGCGCGTGCCGGGTTCGCTCCTTTCTACCTCTCCTGGGACCCAACGTCGTCGCGCGTGGCGTTCCTCGGCTCGCCAACTCCGTCGCTGATCGAGCTCGGGCTGGTCGAGGTGGCCGGCGGCCGGGCTGGGATCCGCTCGCTTGACGCGGGACAGCCCTACTACTTCTCGTGGGCGCCGACGGGAGAGGAGATGCTGGTCCACGTGGGTACCGACCGGCTCGAGCGGCTAGGGGTCGACGGGACCCTGTCGGCAGTGGGCGAGGTCCCGGGTGCGTTCCGGGCGCCCTCCTGGAGCGCGGACGGCGAGACCATGGTGTACGCGAGCCTGGACGGGGATGTGCAGCGCCTGATCTTGCGCGACGTCGCTAGCGACGTCACCCGGGAGCTGCTGCCCTTCGAGGGCGCGATCAGCTTCCTCCTCAGCCCCGACGAGGCTCGTGTCGCCTTCCAGGTGTCGGGGGACGAAGGAACGTCGGAGCCGCTGTCGGTCATCGACCTGAGAAGCGGCGAGGTCCGAGCGATCGGCCCGAGCCCGGCAGCCGCGTTCTTCTGGAGCCCGACAGGCGAGCGCCTCCTGTCCCTGGTCGCGGACCCCGATGGTGACGTGCCATGGTTCCGCTGGCACGTGTGGGACGGGATGTCGGACTTCGCGTCGACGCGCTTCCTACCGAGCCCGACCTTCGCCCAGGATTACCTCGCGTTCTTCGACCAGTACGCGCAGAGCATGACGCTGTGGGCACCCGACGGTAGCGCGTTCGCCTATCCGGGCCTGAACGAGGCTGG
>DATEDE010000266.1:0-3025 GCA_035286545.1 Actinomycetota bacterium
GCGAGCACCACCGCCCCGAGGGTTTGCAGCGCCTGCCCCAGGGTCTCGGCCGTGACGAGCGGCAGGTCGGCCGGCACGATCGCGAGCGCGGTGGCCTCCGCCTCCCGCGCCAACGCCTCCGCCTGACGGATCGCGTTCGCCAGCGGAGGTTTGTCCTCGGCGATCGGGCGGGCGCCGCGCCGGGCCGCGATCTCCAGGGCGACCTCGTCGGGCGAGACGACCCAGGTTTCCCACCCGGGGACGGCCTGGACGGCATCGAGAACGTCCTCGAGCATGGCGAGCGTCAGCGCCCCCCGCTCCAGGGCTGTGAGCTGGGGTCGCAGGCGCGTCTTCGCGCGCGAGAGCGACTTGACCGGGACCGCGACGATCCGCACGCCCCCAGGCTATCGGCCACGAGCCGAGGCGGCTCGGCGCAGGTCCGGACGCGGTAGCATCGCCCGCCCGAGGAAGGAGGTCCACCTGGAGCCCTGGTACCGGATCGCGGAGCTCCTGCTGCGTCCGCCGTTCCAGATGTGGTTCAACTGGCGGTACGAGGGCCTGGAGCGCGTGGTGCCCGAGGGGCCTCTCATCGTGGTGGGCAACCACCTCTCCTACCTGGATCCGTTCGCCCACGCGCTGTTCGTCATCCGCGCGGGGCGCCGCCCGAGGTTCCTGGCCAAGCAGGAGTTGTTCGATGTGCCGGTCGTCGGAACCGCCCTGCGCGGGGCGGGGCAGATCCCGGTCCTGAGAGGGACCGGAGACCAGTCCCCACTCGAGGACGCGGCGGCGGCCCTGGATCGAGGGGAGGTCGTGGTCATCTACCCCGAGGGCACCACGGCAACCACGAACGCCGACTTCTCGCCGGGACCGGGCAAGACCGGGGCCGTGCGGCTGTCGCTCATGACCGGCGTTCGGATCCTGCCGGTCGCGACGTGGGGCGGCCAGTACGTGTGGCGCAGGTCCGGGCGGCAGTCCCTGGCGTTCGGACGGCCGATCTGGCTGGCAGCGGGGGAGCTCCTCGACGTGGGCGGAGGGGTGACGGGCACGCCCGACGGGCCGAGGCTCCGGGAGCTGACCGCCGGGTTGATGGCTGAGCTCGCGCGAGGGGTCGACGGTCTACGCGGGCGATACCCTCCGCGCTGGACCCCCCGGTAGGCTTGAGCCATGGATGAGGACCGCAAGCTCGGGTTCGCCACGCGCGCGATCCACGGCGCGAGGACGCCGCCGGTGGAACAGGAGACGCCGAGCGTCCCGATCTACCAGACCGCGACCTTCCGGTTCGAGGACTCCGAGGCCTACGCGGAGACGATCGGCTTCCGCCGCCCGGGGTACACGTATACGCGCGGGTACGGCAACCCGACGCTCCTCGCTTTCGAGACGGTCATGGCCGACCTGGAGGGGACGGGATCGGCCTTCTCCTTCGCCAGCGGCATGGCCGCGATCCACACGGTGGTCACGGCGCTGGCCAAGGCCGGAGATCGCATCGTCGCGAGCCCGGAGCTGTACGGCGGGGCGTACTCGATGTTCCACAAGGTCCTGCCCCGCTACGGGATCGATGTCACCTTCGTGGATCCGCACGACCCGGATGCCGTGGCCGAGATCCTGCCGGGCGCCGCGCTCTTCTACGTCGAGACGATCGCCAACCCCAACGTGACGGTCGCGGACCTACAGGCGCTCGGCGGCGTCTGCCGCGACGCGGGGGTGCCGGGCGTCGTGGACAACACCTTCGCCTCCCCGGCGTTGTGCACGCCGGCACGTTTCGGGTTCGACTTCGTGCTGCATTCGGCCACGAAGTACATCGGCGGCCACCACGACCTCACCGCGGGCGTCGTGTGCTGCTCGGAGCCGGAAATGGCTCGTCTGCGCGAGACCGTGATCGAGACCGGTGGCACGATGGCGCCGCTGGAGGCCTGGCTCGCGATCCGCGGCCTCGCCACGCTCGAGTTGAGGATGGAGCGTCATTCCTCGAACGCCCACGCGGTCGCCGCGGCGCTGCAGGCCCATCCCAAGGTCGAGGAAGTGCACTACCCGGGGCTGCCCTCCCATCCCCAGCACGAGGTCGCGCTCCGCCAGCTGACGGGCGGGTTCGGCGGGATGCTCGCGTTCGAGGTCAGGGGAGGTGTCGAGGCCGGGAAGCGCTTCTGCGACGCGCTGCAGCTCGCCTGGGTGGCGACGAGCCTGGGCGGGACCACGACCCTCGTCGGCCACGCGGCGTCGACCACCCACCGCCAGCTCGACCCTGAGGCCCGGCGCGCCGCGGGGATCGGCGACGGGCTCGTGCGCGTGAGCGTGGGGCTCGAGGACCCCGGCGATCTACTCGAGGACTTCGAGCGAGCGCTGGTGAAGGCGTGAAGCGCCGCGTAGTCGTGCTGTTCGGCGGCCGCTCGGCCGAGCACGAGGTCTCGGTCGTCTCCGCGCGCTCGGTGTTGGGGGCCCTCGATCTCGAGCGATACGAGGCGATCCCGGTCGGTGTCACGAAGCAGGGCCGCTGGGTGCTCCTACCGGGTGGGCCGCCGGTCGTGCAGGAGAGCGCCGCGCAGGGCTTGCCGGGCGTCGCCGAAGAGTCGGAGGGTGAGGTCGCGCTCGACCAGCGGCCGGGCTCGCACGCGCTCGTGTCCCTGGACGGCTCGCGGACGGAGATCGACGTGGTGTTCCCCGTCATGCACGGGCCGAACGGGGAAGACGGGTCCATCCAGGGCTTCCTCGAGATGGCGGGCGTGCCCTACGTGGGTTCGGGCGTGCTGGGCTCGGCCGTCGGCATGGACAAGGCGGTGCAGAAGGTGCTGTTCGCGGCGGCCGAGATACCGGTCGTGCCGCACGAGGTCGTGCACGAGCGTGAGTGGGAAGAGGACCCCGAGGCGGTCGAGGCGCGCGCCGGGCACCTCGGGTACCCGCTGTTCGCCAAACCCGCCGCCCTCGGCTCCTCGGTCGGCATCACCAAGGTGACCGACGCGGCCGGGCTGCGGGGCGCGCTCGAGGAGACGTTCCGGTACGGGCGCAAGGCGGTCCTGGAGCGCTCGGTCGAGGGCGCCCGCGAGCTCGAGGT
>DATEDE010000267.1:0-6516 GCA_035286545.1 Actinomycetota bacterium
CCTGTACGTGAGCGGCTGGACAGCGGGGACGCTCCCGGGAGAGACGAGCGCGGGCGGCGACGACGGCTTCGTGCAGGCGTACGACCTCGCCGGCAACGAGTCGTGGACGAGCCAGTTCGGCACCGACGCGTACGACCACGCCTGGTCCCTCACGAGCGATGGAACCGGCCTCTACGTCACCGGGATCACGGAGGGGGTCTTCCCAGGACAGACCGCCTCGGGCAACGGCGACGCGTTCGTCGCGAAGTTCAGCCCCGCCGGCGCTCTGCTCTGGGTAACGCAGTTCGGCACGAAGAGGTTCGACCTGGGATCCAACGTGGTCGCAGACGCGACCGGCGTGTACGTCGTGGGCTCGACAACCGGAACGTTCCCCGGCCAGACCAAGGCCGGGGCTAACGACGTCTTCAACGCCCGCCTCGACGCCGACGGCACCCTCGACTGGGTGGTCCAGTTCGGCAGCCCCGAGGACGACTTCGGTTTCGTCAACGCGATCGGGCCGCAGGGGATCTACCTGAACGGGTACACCTACGGGCTCATGGGAGCGCGTAGGCGCGGCGGGGTGGACGCGTTCGTGGCGCTGTTCCAGCCGGACGGTTCCATGGTGTGGCTCCGACAGTTCGGAACGAAGGAGGAGGACTTCGGCTACGGCCTGGTGGCCGATGCATCCGGCGTCTACGTGACCGGCGAGACCTCGGGAGTGCTGAAGGGGCAGCGGGATCGTGGCGACACCGATGCGTTCGCCCGCCTGCTCTCCCCCGTCGACGGCTCCACCGCGTGGACCCACCAGTTCGGGACGAGCGGCTACGACGTCTCCTTCGGGGCAGCGCTCGCGGGGGGCGAGCTGTACGCGATCGGCGCCACCGACGGCGCGTTCGGCGATCACGTGTCCGCGGGCAGTGGAGACGCCTTCGTCCAGGCGATCGATGCAACCAGCGGCGCGAAGGTGTGGACACACCAGTTCGGGACGGACCGGCCCGACAGCGGCTACGCGGGCTGGGTGGACGCGGGAGCGATCTACGTGGTCGGGTGGACGCGTGGAGCGTTCCCGGGCTTCGAGAAACTCGGGTCCGCGGACGCGCTCGTGACCCGGATCGACCAGCCGTAACCCGGCTCCGTTCGACCCGCCCTGGCTCAGTCAGGCTCGAGTGCCGGGGCTCCCGGATGCACGCCGGCGGGCTCGGGCTCGCGCACCGCGCGCGCGATCGCTTCGAGCACGTCGTCGCGCGCGAGGATCCCGACCACGCGATCGCGCTCGTCCACGACCGGCAGCCGGTTGACACCCTCGGCGGCCATGACCTCGATCGCTCGCACGAGCGGCTCTCGATGGTGGATCGTGACCACCTCGCGGGTCATCACGTCGGCCACGGTGAGCTTCGCCAGATGGCGCTCGCCCCGCAGGAACGGGCCGCTCGTCTGGGGCGCGAGATGTCCCTCGCGCACGAGGAGGTCGCTGAGGGAGATAACGCCGACGACCCGGCCGCCCTCGACCACCGGTGCCCCGGCGATCCCTTCTGCCGACAGACGCAGGGCTGCGTCGCTCGCCCTCACGTTGGTCTCGAAGGTCAGCACGTGCGCCGTCATGGCCTCGCTCACGTCCCCGAAGGCGACCTCGGCCTGGCGGCGGAAGAGCTCCCTGTCCATGTCGATGCCTCCTTCCAACGGCATCGTGGGCGCGCGAGGCACCGGAGGGACCGGGCTTCCGGCCCGCCTCGCGGGTGCCGGGCGGCGCGGCGCTACGCGGGACCGCGCCCGTAGCTGGCGAGGATCTCCAGAGTCCGGTCGATGGGCAGGGCGTGGTAGACGTTCCCGTCGCGCCCGACGGTGGTCTGGGCCGTGAAGAGCGAGTTCGCTACCGACTCCTCCGTCGCCTCGACCGTGGCCGCGAACAGTTCGTCGAACGCGCTCGGCCATCCGTCACCTGGCCCGTCAAGGAGGGCACTCACCTGGAGGATCCCGCCGTCGGAACGCAGGGGTAGCAGGTTGGCGGTCGAGAACGCGATCATCAGCTCGCCGGAGCCGTTGTGGCCCGTCGAGCCGCAGCGCGCGAGGCCGAGCCCAGCCCGTACGGCGAGCCGCTTGACCTGATGCGGGAGCATCGGAGCGTCGGTCGCGACGACCACGACGCAGGAGCCGTCGTTGTGCTCCTCGGGCATGAGGTCGGGGATCTCGGCCCCCACCGGGACGCCGTCGATCCGTAGCATGTCGCGCTGGCCGAAGTTCGTCAGCGTTAGCACCCCCACGGTCCAACCGCCCGGGACGATCCGTGAGGACGTTCCGATCCCCCCCTTGAAGTCCGCGCAGTGCATCCCGGTCCCGGCGCCGACGCACCCCTCCGCGACGTCGCCGACAACGGCGGAATCGAGCGCCTCGAACACGTCGGCGTCGCCGAGCGGGAAGGTCCTCACGTCGTTCAGGAAGGAGTCGTCGCACTCGGTCACGACCGGCATGTCGCCGCCCTCGTGCGTCGTCGTAGCGTGGCGCTCTGTCCGCCAGCGGATCGTCGCGTCGTAGGCCCTGCCGATCGCGAGCGAGCTCGTCATCACGATCGGCGAGTGCAGGATCCCCCACTCGGCGACCTGGTTCGAGCCGATCATCTCGCCGAAGCCGTTCAGCACGTGCGTTCCCGCGTACACGCGCTCGATCCACGGCAGACCCTCGTGCGGGAACACGGCGGTCACCCCGGTCCGCACAGCACCTTTCCCGTCGGCGGGAGACGGATCCCGCACCACGGTGGCGTGCCCCACACGGACCCCCGCGACATCGGTGATCGCGTTGCGGGCGCCGGTCGGCAGGGTGCCGATCGCGACGCCGAAGTCCCTCGCCCTGCCTCGCTTCACGCCGTCTCCCACTCGCTTGAGCCCGAACGAGCCGAGATGCTACCGCGGCGCTGCGCCTCCCCCGGAGCCAGCGAGGGGCGGGGGCCGCGTACAATCCTGGGACCCATGGCCATCCTCGCCCTCGGCGTCTCCCATCGGCACGCACCGGTCGAGCTGCTCGACCGGCTCGCGTTCACCGAGGACGACCTCGCGAAGGCGTACCGTCGCGCCGCCGACGACCCGGCGGTCGAAGAGGCCGTCATCGTTTCGACCTGCAACCGGGTTGAGGTCTACGGGAGCGTGCCCTCGTACCACGCGGGCTTCCAGGTGTTGAAGCGCATCCTCACCGAGACCCGAGGGGTCGCCGCAGCCGAGCTCTCCGAGCCGATGTACGCGCACTACGAGCTCGAGGCGGCCGAGCACGTGTTCACGGTCGCGAGCGGCCTGGACTCGATGGTGCTCGGCGAGCCGCAGATCCTCTCGCAGGTGCGAGAGGCGCTCCGGCAGGCCCAGGCCGAGGACGCCGCCGGGCCGTCGCTCTCGGCCCTGTTCCACGCGGCCGCTCGCACCGGCAGGCGTGTCCGCAGCGAGACGAGCGTCGGCGCGGCGCCGGATGCGTTCGTGGGAGCAGGGGCGGATCTCGGCGCCGAGGCGCTCGGTGGGCTGGCGGGTCGTCACGCCCTCGTCGTGGGCGCGGGGCAGATGGCCGCGCTCGCCGTCAGGCACCTCCGGGGGCGCGGCGTCGCGACGATCCGCATCCTGAACCGCTCGCTCGAACGCGCCCGGGCGCTCGCGGAGCGCACCGGGTCCGACCACGGCGACCTCCTGACCCTGCCGGGCGCGCTCGCCGAGGCCGACCTGCTGGTGTCCGCGACCGGCGCGGCCGGGATCGTGGTGCCGGCGTCCGCGCTCGACGGGCGACGCCGCCCGCTGTTCGTGCTGGATCTCGCGGTTCCGCGCGACGTCGAGCCCTCTGCGGGCGAGAGGCCGAACGTCACGCTCGTGGATCTCGACGGGCTGCGCGAGACCCTGGACGCGCGCGCCGCGGGGACCGCAGGGGACATCGAGCGCGCGCACGAGATCGTGGCGGAGGAGCTGCATCGGTTCACGCTCCGCCGGCGCGCCGAACATCTCGCGCCGCTGATCGCAGCCCTGCGCGAACGCGGCGAGGCGGCGATCGCCACCGAGTTCGAGCGCTTCCGCTCCGACCTAGCCGAGCTCGCGCCCGACGAGCGCGCGGCGGTCGAGGCCCTCGCGCGCGGGATCGTGGCCAAGCTCCTACACGACCCGATCGTCCGCCTGAAGGAGCTCTCGGCGCCCGGCACGCAGGACGCGCATGCCAGGGCCCTCGCGGACCTGTTCGGCCTGCAGGCCCGGGGCACTGAGCCCGACCGCCCGCCTGCCTAGGGTCGGGGTGGCGCCGAACCCGGTCCGTTAGCCCCAGCCTGACACGGTCGTTCGCCCTACGGTCGGCCAAGGCACCGTGGCTAGCGTGGACCTCGAGATGAGCACGCAGTCGGCCCTCGGAAGCGGCGCGTGGGTCGCCACTTGGCGGCGACCCCAGCCTCGGCGCCGCGTGCGCCGGGCGATCCCCACCGGCTGGAACGACCCTTTCGCCACGGCCTACGGGTTCGTCGCGAACCCGATCGAGCGCGTGCCCGGACCAGGTGTCGGCGTCCCGCTCCCCCGCTACCGTCCGAGGTCGCTCGCGCGATCGGCAGGGCGGTTCCTGTTCAGGGCGACCCTGGTGCTCCTCTCCGTGGCGATCGTGGCGGGCGCCGGAGCCGTGGCGCCCTACCTCGGTTACAGGGACGCGGTCCTACGCGCCGATGACGCCGAGGCCCGGGTGGCCGCGACGGCCGCCGACCTCGACGCGACCACGGCCACCGTCGCGCAGCGGTCCATCCGGATCACGGCGATGCGTGACCGGATCGCCCTGCTGCAGGCCCAGATCGAGGAGATCCGCCTAGCCAAGGTGCGCACCGTGGTCGAGACCGAGACGGTGACCGAGGAGGTCGTCCGCTGGGTGCCGAACGGCGAGGGCGTGGCCGTCGAGATCGTCGGGTTCGAAGGCGTCATCGGGGTCCACGACGTGCAGATCACGCAGGCGTACGGATTCACCGACATCGTGGGCATAGCCGTGAACGAGAGCGGCAACACGATCTCGTACGCGCAGCTCGGCTGCACGTTCCTGGACGCGGACGGCAAAGTGCTGGCCAACGCCATCACCAACAAGCAGGGATGGGCGCCCGAGCAGAGCTGGGGCTTCACGTGCAGTGCCCAGGTCGACGCGACTGGCGGCATCCTCCGGGTGGACGAGATGAGCTGATGCCCCGTCACATACGGAAGGCCGCGGTCGTAGCGCTCGCCACGCTCCTGCTGGGGACGCAGGCCGTGGCCGCCTTGGGGGGCATCGGCGGTGGTGGCGGAGTCACCCGCTCGAGGATCGATCCCGCGCTCCACAGTGAGCGGACCCTGCGCGCCCTCGAGGGCCGCGTCGAGTTCGCGGACGCGGCCGTCGCGGGTTCGCTGGCACGCATCGAGGCGGTGGGCGGCGAGATCTCGACTCTCGAGGCGGAGGTCCGGGCATCGAGCGCGTCCCGCACGGCGGACCAGCGCCGCCTGGTCCGGGGCACCGAGGCCGCGCGGGAGCGGGTCGTGAGCTGGCATCCGTCCGGACAGCCGACGCTCCTCGAGCTGAGCGAGCCGCTCGAGGTGGTCGCCGCAGCCCTGCACGCCGGCGACGAGCGCCGAGGCGCGCTCCTGGCCGAGATCGGCGACCTCTCCGCTCGGGCAACCGAGGTCGATCACCTCCGCGCCGAGATCGGGGCGATCGCGTTCGAGGTCGGTGGCCTGCGCGAGGAGCTCGCGACCGACGGGGGCCTCGCGACGCGCTCCGGATGGATCGGGGCCGCGGACGCCGACCGGCTGCTGGACCGCATCCGGGGTCTGGCGGGGGACGTGGACGCGGCGACGATCACGCTCCGCGGGCTCGAGGCGCGGACCCGGTCGCTCTCGATCGACATCGTGGAGGAGCGCGCCGCGATCCGCGACGACATCCGGGGCGCACGGGCGGCCGAGAGCTCGCTCCTGTCCGGCCTCGTCTCGGCCGAGAACGCGATCCGCTCGATGGTCGTCTCGATGCTGGGCGACTCGCCGTGGGGACCGTTCGTCGAGGGCGTCTTCGGGGTCTGCCCCGTGGACATGCCCAACGCCTACACCGACAACTGGGGCGCGCCCCGGTACGGCGGCGGGTTCCACCTGCACCAGGGCATCGACATCTTCGCCGTCGAGGGCACCCCGATCCGGGCCCCGTTCCCGGGCACGGCGGTCGCGGTGCCGAACACGCTCGGAGGGCTCGCCGTCAGCGTCTACGGCGCAGAGGGATACGTGTACAACGCGCACCTGTCCGAGTACGGCCTGCTCGGCGAGGTGGAGACGGGCGACGTGATCGGGTACGTGGGCAGCACCGGCAACGCGAGCGGCCCGCACGATCATTTCGAGTGGCACCCTGCCGGAGGGGACGCGGTCAACCCGTTCGAGGCCCTGAACGCCGCCTGCAGGCCCGTGTAAGCCGCGGCGCCGAGGACGGTACCCTGCCCGACATGAACCGGGAGCCGTCTTGACGCTTCGGATCGGCACCCGGCGTTCGGCGCTGGCGATGGCCCAGAGCCGGGGTATCGCGGAGGCGCTCGAGGCG